>DAOVKO010000226.1 GCA_030631725.1 Actinomycetes bacterium
GCCGGCGCGGAAGAGAGCCATGCATATAGCGATCGGAGAACTGAGCAGAATAGGACAGGCACAGCCGACCAGGAACATGCTGATGGTCCGAGTGGGGTCCTGGGTGAACCAGTAGACAACTACGGCGAGGACGACCATCACCGGTGTGTAGTAGGCAAAGAAGCGGTCGGCCAGACGGATGATCTCGGGCTGATATGTCTGTGCCCGGCGGACGAGTTTGATGATGTTGCCGAGAGCGGAGTCGTCGCCGACGCGGGTAACATCGACCTCGACTGCACCGGTGAGGTTGATGGTGCCGGCCAAGACCTCGTCACCAACGGAGCGGTCGACGGGCAGAGCTTCACCGGAAATCATGGACTGGTCAATACTGGTCGAACCGACGACGATCTGTCCATCGGCGGGAATGCGGTCGCCGGGACGGAGAATCATCCTGTCAGCAGGGCGCAGTTGCTCGGCAGGGATGGTCTGCTCAGTGCCATCTCTGCGGACCAGGGCAGTGGGTGGAGCCAGGCGGGTCAGAGCGGTGACGGCACTGGTGGCTCCGCGTTCGGCCAACTCCTCGACAAGAATAGCCAACTGCAAGATGAAGGCTACGGTGCCGGCCGCAAGGTAGTCTCCGATAGAGACGGCTCCGATGACGGCTAAGGCGACCAAGAGGCTAAGGCCTGCGCGGCCGGCGGCTAACTCCTTCAAGGCGCCGATGATGATGGGCAGGCCACAGAGGGCGGCCAAGATCAGGGCATAGATATCGGCCATGAATCTCTGAGAGGGGAAAAGCCAATAAATGATCCATCCGGCAATGAGCAGGGCCAAGGAGAGGGGCAGGACCACGGCCTTGGTCCTGCTGGTCAGGTGCAAATGACCGTGAGCGTAGAGATGAGTCTGATCCTGCTGGGCGTCGGGGCAGCCGCAAGTGAGAGTGTGTACGTGGGGGCTGCCAGCGGCTGGATCAGGGGCATGGCTATTGGTGGTGCTGTAATCTTGTGAGTTACTCATCGTTTGCTTTGCTCAACAACTGCGGGGCAACAAAGGAAGCGGTTTATTCGGGCTTGCCCGGGATAGTAATGACCAATCTTTGTTTGCCATCGGTATCCGTCATAGCGTGGATGATCGGTGCCTTGAAATAGGGAGCGACTTCAGCCAATTTCTCGTTGCGGAGGCGATCGCGGACGACTTCGCCTTTATCGTGATATTCATTAATCAGCTCGGTATAACGCTGGGCATCTCCGTAGGCCTGTTTGACGGTGGCCTCGGCGTAAGTATACGCTTCGGTGCGAATTGTAGCCACGTCAGCCTCGGCCTTGTCAAGAATACGTCTGCGTTCGACCTTGGCTAAATTGATAAGGTCCGCCCTGGTCTGCATGGCGGTAGTCACTCGGCTGAAAACCTCTTGTAAGCTGGAGGGAACGCGAGAGTTAGTAATTCTGATTGCGTCTGCCCCTCTGATGGTTATGCCCAGCTTCAACTGGTCGAATTGTTTCTGGGAGATTTCCTGTACCCGGGCCTTGATGAGTGTTTGGCCTTCAGCGAGGACCTGCATTACCTCCATCTGGGAGACGGTCTGGATCAGAGCATTGGCAACGACCTTGCGAGCGATGTTCTGGACGTTGGTCTGGCGAACATCCTCGAATTGGCCCGCAGCCTGGTAATAGGCCTCAGGGTCGGTGATATTGTAAACAACGGCCAACTCAAGGTGGAGGACGTTAAGGTCGGCGGTTACCAAGTAGGGATTGGCCAAGGCTGAGCGGGCAGCGTCGCTCAATTGCCTGAAGCGATTGTTTTTGTAGAGCTTGGTCTTTTGCTCCGAGATGAACTTGGGGTCAAGATTGAAGTTTTTGACATCGAGGTCGTGGGAAACGCCGGTGGGTATGCGGACCACTTTGTCGATGGGCCAAGGATATCCCAAGTACAGTCCTTTTCTTCCCTTTAGAGTCTTGGCTATCGTGCCAAAGCGGATGACCAGGCCGGTTTGTTCCTCGCCCACTTGGGCTGTGCCGCTAAAGGCATAAATCACCACGGAGATGATCACTACAATCAGCAGGATCTTCTTGGCTTCAGACTTGATGGCTTGGGCTTCGCGCTCGACGGCGGTTGGCATAACTGGGACCTATCTGTTTTCTTTCGAATCTTTTGGTTTTGACGAAGTCTGACGGGGTTTTCCAAGCAGAGCGTCGATAACCGGCTGATCTGTGGAAAGGACCACCCAGGCCTTGTTTTTCATTATCTCAGCGGCGGTTTCGAGACTCTGAAGCCAATTGTAGAACTCAGGGTCGCGCTTTTGGACCTCGGCGGCGATTTCGGCGGCTCGAGCTTCGGCGCTGCCTCTTATGCGGCGAGCATCACCCTCGGCCTGGGCCACGACGCTGCTGGCCACGCTGCGAGCTCTGCTGAGGCGGATCGAGGCGTCGGTAATGCCGCTGGATTCGTAGGCACCGGAGATGCGTTCCCGCTCGGATTTCATTTTGGCATAAACGCTGTTGAGGCTGGTGGCCGGGAAGCTGAGCCTGCGAATTTCGACTTGAGCTACCTCTACACCGTAGTCTTCCAGGGTCTGAGCGTTGACCCGTTCGGTAATGCTTTTCTGCATGCGATCGATTTGCACGGTGGCGGTGGTCTTTTTGTCGGCAATATACTTTAGAGGAATGCTCAGGGTGAGTTCTTTTCTGGCAAGTCCCTCAGAGGCGGCTGGGTCGCGTTTGATAATCCAACGGTAGGAGTTATCTGCGGCCGACGGTGCGGTGGCAGAGGTCCGAGCAGATTCGCGCTCATAACCATAAAGAACGATGATCAGGCAAGAGGTCCGCTGAAGGCCGGAATCCTTCAACTCTATAACTTTGCCGTCCGGGCCGATGATCTTGCGTTCGAGCTGAGGGTTCCGCTTGATTTCACCGCCGTGGATCTCCAGACCCTTGGGCAAGAAGGTATCGCCGTCAATGGCCAGACAATCCTGATTAATTACTCCGGTGAATTCCGGCAAGCCAAAGAGCTCCGAAAGGCGGGTCTCAGCGAATACGCCGTTGACACTGGAGCGGATAGTATCGCGAATCTTGTCGTTAACCTGTTGAGGAAAACTGCTGCCGGCCTCGGGAACGGATTCCTTGACGGTCGAGAGCAGGGAAGTATAAAACTTCTTCGGATGCTTAACCTGCCAGAAACCCGAACAGGCGGCGGCCACCTGGAAGTTCTCGTCCTGCCTGCTGGAAGTATTAATGGTTTCTAGAACCGCATCGGTAACCTGAAGTCGATTGTCAATTAAAACATAGCGGTCTATGAAGCTGGGCCACTTGAGATAGAGA
>DAOVKO010000034.1 GCA_030631725.1 Actinomycetes bacterium
AGGAAGCTGGCGAAGCCGACGGTGTCGGTAATCATGGTCAGGAAGATGGTGCTGGATTGAGCTGGATCGATACCGAACCTTCTCAGCGTCAGCGGAATGGCCGCCCCGACGGCACTGGCTACGATCAAATTGCAGAGCATAGCCAGGCCGATTACCAGCCCCAACCCCGGATTGCTCCACAACAAGCCAGCTATCAGAGCGCACAAACAGCCGATGATCAGCCCATGCGTAACGCCCAGCAGCAGCTCCCGCCGCACTACCGCCCAAGCCCTGTGCGGCCCAATCTGCCCCAAAGCCAGCGCTCGAATCGTAACCGCCAGCGCCTGCTGCCCCGTATTGCCCCCCTGATTGGCTATGATGGGCATGAGCACAGCCAGGGCTACGAGCTTTTCAATCTGCCCGCGGAAAAGAGCCACCACTGTAGCGGCCACCGTCGCCGTTACCAGATTGACCAGCAGCCAAGGCATCCGCGAACGCAGCGAGCTGCCCCAAGGCGTGGACACGGTTTCCATTCCGCTGACGCCCACCATCTTCTGCACGTCCTCGCTGAACTCCTCGTCCATGGCATCGACCACGTCGTCGATGGTAACGATACCCACCAGCCGTGATTTATCGTCAACTACCGGGATAGCCGGCAAGTCATACTCCCTGGTTTTTTCGATTACCTCCTCGCGATCGTCGCTGACGCCGGCACTGATCGGTTCGGGATTCATCACCTCGCGCAGTTGAGTATTGCCCTTGGCCAGGATCAGGTTCCGCATAGAGACCACGCCCAGCAGCCGATTCTGCTCATCCACCACGTAGGTATAATAAATCTGTTCGATTTCGCCGGCTCGGCTGCGGATTCTCTCGATGGCCTGCTCGACGGTGCTGGCGGCGTCGAGGGAGACGAATTGAGTGGTCATGATTCCCCCGGCACAGTCCGGATCGTAGCGCAGCAATTGGCCCAGCCCGCCGGCTGCCTGCGGATCGAGATGTGTCAGAACCCCCCTGCGCTGGGTCTGGCCCATCCCCGCCAGCACGTCAGCCGCGTCGTCCGGAGCCATGTGTTTTATAATGGCTGCGACGCGGACTACATTTATCTCGGCCAATACGCTGGCTGCGTATTCATCCTGAATCTGCTTGAGCAGTCCAGCGGCTTGATGGGCCTCCATTTGTCCTAAGATCGCAGCGGAGCCCTCGTGGTCCATTTGCTCGACGATGTCCGCCCCCACCTGCGGAGCCAAAAGCCCCAGCAGCTTGGCCGAACGCTCTGGCTGGACTTGCTCCAGCAGCTCAGCAGCTAGGTCCGCATCCTGCCCGCCCAGCAGCTCTGCTGCCTCTTGATCCGTCAACTCTAGCAGTTGCTCTGCTCTGGGCACCGGTTTACACCTTTTAAACTAATGAACAAGAAATGGCTACACAGTACGGCAGGTCGTCAGCTATGTGCCATTTAGCATGTGAATGACAATGAGGGCGCCAGGGCTCGAACCTGGGACCTACTGCTTAAAAGGCAGTTGCTCTACCAACTGAGCTACGCCCCCGACGATGGCTTTTCCATCGCACGGCTGCGATGAGTTTAGCCTAGATTAGGCCGCCGGTCAATAGTTCTGCGGCTCAATTTGCCGTTGGACACTCTGGCCACTAGATTATTGACTTTGTGGACAGGTCGGGTTAGACTATAGCGTAGAGTTAGCCCCGGGCCAGCCGCTAGTGGCTTCTCGGCTTGAAGTTTCATTACTGCAAGGTGGTTTCGATGAAAAATGAACTGACGTATGCCCTTATAACCCCCTATTCGATTGTCAAGAGCCGTACCGGCGGTATCATTGGACGGCTGCTGCGTTTGAGCAATCTGGAGCTGGTCGGAGCCCGCATGTATGTTTTCTCCGACGACTTCGTCGATACCTATGCTCGCGACCTGCGGGGAACTACCGACGATCCTGCCCTGGGGCAGGGCTGGTTCGATTACATCAAGGAGAACTTCAGTCGCGGCAATCGCTTCGGCATCTTGCCCCGCTGTATGTTGTTGTTGTTCCGCGGAGACGATGCTCGCCGGCATCTCAAGGACGAGGTCATCGGTTCTTTCACCCGCACGCCGGTGGGCGACACGCTGCGGGGGACCTATGGTGATTTGGTCTTTGATGTCTGGGGCAATGTGGACTACTTCGAGCCGGCGGCGATTAGCGCTCCCAACGACGAGGCTAATAACAGGCACCTGGCTCTTTTCGCCAAGTACGCTATGAGCGACGGCGGCCTCCTGGAAGAGCAACTGACCTTTCCCGAGGGGCAGAACATCGAGACTTCTCTGGTGCTTCTCAAGCCGGACAATTTTGAGCAGCCCAGCAGCCGGGCCGGGAATATCATCGATGTTTTCAGCCGCACCGGCCTGTTCATGGCCGGCGCCGAGGTCGTCAGTATGACCGCCGGCCAGGGCATCGAGTTCTACGGGCATCTCCGCAAACTCTTCGTAGAAAGGCTTAAAGGCTCCGTCAAGAGCCACCTCAAAGAAGCGCTTTCCAGCACCTTCGGTTTCCAGGTTAGTGAGAAAATCTACGAGCACATGGCCGATGAGCTCAAGGAGCTGAATGCCCAGCGCGAGTTCGAACGTATCGTCCATTACATGACCGGTGTGGACCTTAACGAAATTACCGATCCTCAGCAGCGGCAGAGAACCTCGCACACCAAGTCCCTGGCCATCCTCTATCGCGGGCCGGATGCCATAAGCAAAATTCGCGCCTGGCTCGGAGCCACCGACCCCAGCGAAGCCATGCCGGGCACGGCCCGCTCAGAGTTCGCTCAGGATCTTATGCGCAATGGCGCTCACGCCTCCGATTCCCCCCAGAGCGCTATGCGGGAAAGGAAGATACTCGGCCTGGACAAGGAGGGCTCGGATTCCTGCCGGGCTAAGCAGATGATCGAGGAGTATCTCGCTTCAGTGGGTAAATAGCACTTGCCGTCGGATGATTCTGAACCGGGCGTTTGAAAACCATGCTGCTAAAAAAGTTCACCCTTGGGCAGATGGAAACTAATAGCTATGTGCTTGGCTTGGCCGGGCAGGGCAGTTGCTTGGTTATCGATGTGCCAGCCAAGCCGGCCGCTCTGTTGGACTTTCTAAGTAGCGAAAACCTGCGCCTTGAAGCCGTGGTCCTGACTCACGGCCACTACGATCATATTGCTGGTCTCAAGGAACTGCTCAAAGCCCATCGTCAGGCCAAGCTTATTATCGGACGTGACGCTCAGAAAGTAGCCCGCAACCCTTTGCGGAATTACTCAGCCCTTTTCGCACTGCCCATGTCTGCGCCCAAGGCTGATCGTTTGGTAGTTGAGCCGGAACGCATCGAAATCGACTCTCTGAGCCTTCAGGTCATGGACCTGCCCGGTCATTCGGCCGGCTCGATCGGGCTCTACCACGCCGAGGAAAGAAGTGTCTATTGCGGCGATACTCTTTTTGCCGGGGGTATCGGACGAACCGATTTTCCCGGAGCTTCGCACGAACTGCTTTTGGAGTCAATTCGTAAAAAATTGATGGCTCTGCCGGATGATACTAAGGTCTGGCCTGGTCACGGCGAACAAACGACCATTGGCCTTGAGCGGCGAACCAACCCGTTTCTAAATGGCGAGTGTTGAGTTATGGCTCAAGTTTATGTTCTTCAGGGACCGGATAAGGGCAAGACCTTCCAACTGCCCGAAGGTTACGGTCTGATCGGGCGCAACTCGCCCAGTATTCCTCTGACCGATAGCTCTGTTTCCCGTCGCCATGCTGAGCTGATCGAAGACGATGGCCACTGGCTCCTGAAAGACCTCGACAGCGCCAACGGCACCTATCTCAACGGAGTTAAAATAGACCAGCCCAGCGAGATTCGCGTCGGCGACCAGATCCGCTGCGGCTCGACGGTCTTTGTCTTCGGCAGTTCCACTGAATCACTCTTTCGGGCCGAGCCCCAGGAAGTTCAGCTCGAACCTCACGAGCACACGGTCGACTCGACCATTATGGAGGCTATGCCCGGTGAGTCTGATTTGATCCGGACTGCCCCAGCCGCCCCAGGCCAGGCCGCCAATGACCTGCGGGTGATGTATCAACTGGTCTCAGCCATCAGCTCCATCTTCGATCTGGACCAATTGCTGGAAAAGGCCATGGACCTTATCTTCGAGGTCATCTCTGCCGAGCGGGCTTTTATCCTTCTGCTCGGCGAAGACGGCACAAGTTTGATCCCCAAGGCCGTACGTACTCGTCAGGGCGAGGACCGCGAACAAATCACCGTCAGCCGAACCATAGTCAACCACGTAATCCGCAACCGCGAGGGTGTCATCTCCTCCGATGCCCGGCGGGACGAGCGCTTCAGCGGCGGCAAGAGTGTGCATGCTTTGGGCATCCGCTCGGCTATGTGCGTGCCCATCAGCGCCCGCGACAAAATCCTGGGGGTGATTCACCTGGACAGCTCTGTAGCCGACGTTACCTATACGGCCGAGCACTTGAGCCTTCTGCGGGCCATGGGCCACCAGGTCGGTCTAGCCATTGAGAACGCCATGCTCTATCGGTCCGGCGTGCGGGCCGAACGACTCGCTGCCACAGGCGAGACCGTCGCCTATCTTTCCCACCACATCAAGAACATCCTGCAGGGGCTTCGCGGGGGTGCCGACGTAGTGGAAATGGCTCTCAAATCCGCCAGCACCGATACCGCCCAGAAAGGCTGGGGAATCGTCAGTCGAAATCTGGATCGCATCTACAGCCTGACTATGAACATGTTGGCCTTCTCCAAGCAGCGCGAGCCCCAGCTCGAGGAAATCGATATCAACGCTTTGATCCGCGATGTCCTGGATTTGGTCGTGCCCCAAGCCCAACAGGCCCAGATTGAGCTGGTGCACGAGCTGGCCGAGAACCTTCCGCTGCTCCTGATCGACAGTGACGGTTTCCACCAGGCCCTGTTGAACATCCTCTCCAATGCCCTCGATGCCGTCGAGCCCGGCAAGGGTCGCATTGAGCTGAGCAGCCAGTTCGTCCCGGCCACTAATGCCGTGCTGGTCAGGGTTACGGACAACGGCTGCGGGATTGATCCGGAGGAGCTGCCTCGGGTTTTTGAGGCCTTTCACTCCAGCAAAGGCCAGCGAGGTACGGGCCTGGGCTTGGCCGTAGCCCGGAAGATTATCGAGGAGCACAACGGCCACATCGAAGTCGAAAGCACCCTCGCTCGCGGTACCACCTTCACCATCACTCTGCCGGTTTCCTTGCAGATTGGTTTGGCCTCCCCGGCCGATTGGACACCTTCACCGCCGGCCTGAATACCATAGCTGTCCTTCAGCGGCAGATTGACGCCACCGACGCCGAGGCCGTCTCCCTGAGCTCATCTGCACAAAGCCCCTCTGGCCGTATTCTTTGCTTGGCGGCCTATTGGCCGACGTAACTCCTTATGAGATAATTAGATATAAAAGATTGCCAGCGATGGGACCTGCAAAAATTATTGTGGACAACCCTTTTATCCTGCGGGCTTTTGTGGTATAATATATTTGGCAAGTTTTGACGGGCTGGGTACTGCCAAGCATCGATGGGGAGAACTCGGGGCGAATCAATTCTCTTTGTAGGTACTCGGCCGAAAGCTAAGATCTGCGTTACTGCCAACTGTGAAGGGAATCACCGAGATGGCTTCAGTCTTCAAGTGCCTAGGCTGATTTGCGAGGAACAGCGTGCCTATTGCAGTAACTTGCCAATGTGGTCGCCGGTTTCGGGCCAAGGACTCTGATGCTGGCAAGCGGGGCAAGTGTCCGGCCTGCGGGGCTTATTTCCGCATCCCCCAGCAGGCCCCGGAGTTGGTTGCTTCCGCTTCCGGTTCGGTTTACGGTAGCATAAAACCCAAATACTGCCTGACGGTCGCAAAAGGTCCCGAGAAACTCCAGGAGTATTTCCGCTTGCGCCGCAGCCGGATAACTACCGTTGGCAAGGCCTCCGACAATGCTGTGGTCCTGCCCTCTCCGAAGGTTTCACGTCACCATTGCCAGATAAGCTGGTCCCCCAAGGGCTGGTTGCTGGAAGACTTGAAGAGTACCAACGGCACCTACGTCAACGGCCAAAAGATAGACTCCCACGCAATCCTCCATGGCGATGAGCGGATAAAACTTGGCGACTTCGAGTTGATCTTCGAGGTCCCCGAGAAGAGGGCTGTGGAACCGGCTCATCTTGATGAGAAGTTGCAGGCCCTACAATCCGGAGACCCCCAGTCCAGCCAGGAAGCCGTTGAATTCCTGGCCGGCCATGGCTCGCAGGCCGCCGAACACCTGGTTCCCAGGCTCAGCGGATTCGATACCGTATCCGGGCATCTGGCCCTGGAGGTTTTGGAGAAGCTGGGCTCCGATGCGGTCTCGGCTCTTGTCCGAGCCTTGAAGGATAAGGATAAGCTCACCCGCAGTTCCGCCGCCCGAACCTTGGGCAGGCTGGGCCCCAAAGCCGCCTCAGCCGTGCCCGAGCTTTTGCAGGCCCTCGATGACCAGGACCCCACCGTTTATGCCGAGGTAGCCTGGGCCCTGGGCCAGATCGGTGCAGCTGCCGTGCCCGGGCTGCTCAAGGCCCTGGGCTCTTCGCAGCGCGTTCGCCAGATAAGTGCCGCCTGGACTCTGGGGCGCATCGGCCCCGAAGCCGCCGACGCCGTGCCCGGCCTGAGCGAATTAGCCAGCCACCATGATAAGGAAATCAGCCGAGTTGCGGCCGCTGCCCTGAAGAAAATCAATCCCACCCAGATTAACGCCTAGCCCCCATAACACCTTCAAACCCCACGCCCCAGACCTCCCTTCAGGTCTGAGCCTCAGGCTCGAAGACAAGCCTCACGCCAGCCGCTGAAACAGTGGGTCCGCCTTGTTGGCGGTCTCGGCTGGCGGACGGACTCTATAAGGCACGAAGAGCGTGATCATTTGTTATTAGTCATCAGCTATTGGTTATTTGTCATTTGCTTCCGACAGACAAAATACTCAAGGCTTTGTTTGCGATCTGTCGTTCTTTGTTTTTTCCGAGCAATAACCAATCACGTAGTGATGCTACGCATAACAAATGACTGATGACTAATGATTAATGATGTTTATCTGCGTTGTACCTTTCTTCCTCCTTCATCCTTCCGACTTCCGCCTTTCTTTCTTGTTATTCAGGCCACGGCTTCCAGGACCTTCTCTTCAACGAAGATGGGCACGCCCGTGCCGATTCCCAGAGCGATGGCGTCGGAAGGCCGAGAATCAATCTTCAGAATCTTCTCCCCTTGCTTGACGTGCAACAAGGCAAAAAAAGTCCTGTCCTGCAGGTCGTTAATGACCACCCGTTCGACTACGCCGCCGAGCTTTTCGATGACCGAGGCCAAGAGCTCGTGCGTCGGTGGTCGCGGAGTGGGGTGCTTCTTGAGCCGCCGGTCGATAGCCGCGGCCTCGGTAATACCGATGACGATGGGGAAATGTCTGTCGCCGTTAGCTTCCTTCAAGATGATGATTTGCTGGTCGTCGGTTTCGCTGATAACAATGCGGACCAACTGCATTTCTACTTGCATAATTCATGCCTCCGCCAGTGCGTAGCACGAGCATAGCGTCACCGGGCCGGCAAATCAAGCCTGCTTAATCAATCTGTTCGATCTGCTGGTCGATGACCAAGAGTTGATTTTGATAGGTCTTGAGGTTTTCCCTCTCTCTGGCCACGACTTGGGGCTTGGCTCGGCTGAGAAAGTTCTCGTTGGCCAGTTTCTTCTGAGCCGAACTTATACGTCCGGCCAGTTGCTCCCGCTGTTTGTTCAGCTTGGCCAGTTCCTTGCCTGCATCCACAATCCCTGGGATAAATCCCTGCAGCGAACCGCTCAGCACCGACGCTGCACCAGTGGGCTTCTGGGCCTCGCTTTCGATACGCAACTCGCCTATATGGGCCAGCCGAGCGATTATTTCGCGGTTGGCCTGGAGGATTTCCTTCTCCTTGCCCTGGGCTACTACCAGGAGCTCAACTTTTTTTCCAGGCGGTACGCCGTGATGGCTGCGGGTGTCGCGAACGGCCCGAATCAACTCCTGTAACAGCGCCATAGCCTCTCCGGCTGCGGGGTCTTTCCATTGGCTCCGGGCTTCGGGCCAAGCGCTTACGGCCAGGGGTTTAGCGCCGTTGCCGAAGGGCCGTTGAGCGACCACCTGGTTCAATCGCGCCCACAAGGCCTCGGTGATAAAGGGAATCAGCGGATGGAACAGCCGCAACGTATGATCCAGGACCACGGCCAAGACCTTGCGGGCGGTCTGGCCGGAGGGAGTATCGAGGGAGGTTCTGGTCTTGACCATCTCCAGGTACCAGTCGCAGAGCCTGCTCCAGAAGAATTCATACAGTTTTCCGGCGGCCTCGGCAAAACGGTAGCTCTCCAGGGCCTGGTCCACCTGCTCGATAGTCTCGGCCAAGCAGTGCAGTATCCAGCGGTCCTCTAATTGCAGATCGGCCTTTTGCCAGGGCTCGTCGGAGGTGTTTTCCAGATTGCCCAGGCAAAACCGAGCTGCGTTCCAGAGTTTGTTGCAGAGGTTTCGGCCGATGTCGAATTTTTCGGAGACATTGATCAGCGAGCCGTCGGCCTGTTTTTCCTTTTTGACCGGCATGCGGACGTCCTGGGTCTCGGTGGCCATGTAGGCCAGGCTGAAGCGCATGGCATCGGCGCCGTACTTGCTGATGATCTCAGCCGGGTCCACACCGTTGCCCTTGGACTTACTCATGGTCTCGCCGTTGCCGTCGAGGATTTTGGAGTGGATGTAGACGTGATGGAAAGGAATGCGGCCGACATTGTGCATGCCGGTCATCACCATGCGGGCCACCCACAGGGTGATGATGTCCCGACTGGTAACCAGCACATTCGTGGGATAGAAGGTCTGCAGGGCCTGGGTGTTTTCCGGCCAGCCCAGTGTGGAGTGCGGCCAAAGTGCCGAGCTGAACCATGTATCCAGTACGTCCTCATCCTGACTGATATCCGCCCCGCCGCATTTCGGGCACGACGTCGGCTCTTCCATCGCGCTAAAGAAGAATCGCCGCTCGGCGCGTTCGGCTTCGCTTGAACCCACTTCGCAAGAGGCGTACTGGGCTGGGTCGTAGCACTTGCGGTTCGGGCAATACCAGATGGGTATGCGATGGCCCCACCAGAGCTGCCGGCTGATGCACCAGTCGCGGCCTTCGCCGAGCCAGTCCAGGTACGTCTTCGCATAACGCTGGGGGAAAAACTTTACGCTGCCCTTGCGGACCAGCTCACAGGCCTCTTCTGCAAGCTTATCCAACCGCACAAACCACTGGTCCGACAGGTACGGTTCGATGGGGGTCTTGGAACGGTCGGAATGGCCGATATCCGTCTCGTAGGGCTCGATCTTTTCTATCAGCCCGAGTTTCTCCAGGTCGGCCACCACCTTTTCGCGGGCCTCGAAGCGGTCCAGCCCGGCATACTTGCCGCCGTTCTCATTGATCGAGCCGTCCGGATTGAGGATGTTGATTATTTCCAGCCCGTGCCGCAAGCCCACCTGGTAGTCATTCGGGTCGTGGGCGGGTGTAACCTTTACGCATCCGCTGCCGAACTGACGGTCAACCAGGATCGCATCGGCAATAATTGTTAGTGCCCGCTCCATCAGCGGCAAAATACATTTTTTACCGATCAGCTTTTTGTAGCGTTCGTCATCGGGATGCACAGCCACAGCCGTATCGCCGAGCATAGTTTCCGGCCGAGTGGTGGCCACGATAAGATGTCCCGAACCGTCGGCCAAGGGATAACGGATGTGCCAGAGATGCCCGCAAACCGTCTCATGGAAGACCTCGTCGTCGGCCACGGCCGTCTGCAACTGCACGTCCCAGTTGACCAGCCGTTTGCCACGATAAATCAGACCCTCCTCGAAGAACTTCACGAAAGTAACTCGCACCGCCCGGGCGCAAACCTCGTCCAGCGTGAAGCGCTCGCGATGCCAGTCGCAGCTGCAGCCCATCAACTGCAACTGCTCGCTGATACGCGAGCCGAATTCTTCCTTCCAGGCCCAGATGCGCTTTACCAGCTGTTCTCGCCCCAGGTCATGGCGGGTCTTGCCTTCCTTTTCCAGCAGCCCGCGCTCGACAACGCTTTGCGTGGCGATGCCCGCATGGTCCATCCCCGGCAGCCAGAGCGTGTTAAAGCCAGCCATGCGTTTGCGGCGGATGAGAATATCCTGAAGCGTGCAGTTCAGGGCATGCCCCAGGTGCAGGGCCCCGGTGATATTCGGAGGTGGAATCACGATGCAATAAGGCTCAGCTTCCGAGCTGTCCTGAGCCCCAAAGCAGCCCTTATCCAGCCACAACTGGTAGATCTTTTCTTCGACCTTCCGGGGATCGTAGACTGTATCCATTTGGAAATTCATAAATTCAGCCGCTCCCAAAATATCAAAAATGAAAATGCAAATATCAAAATTACAAATCAAAACTCAAAAAGCTTAGTAGGTCTTGTCTTAACACTTGGTGCACTTTACATTTTGATTTTTGGATTGTCATTTTGCATTTTTCTTTTTGCATTTTGATTTTCTCTCCCGGAACGGCAGCAGTGCCTAGCCCGGCAAGAGTTGTTTGCGGATTCACCGCTGGCGTTCTCCAGCGGTCTTGTCTTCTTCCAGCAGCAGCTTGTATTCCACCGCGTCCACCAGGGCCAACCAGGAAGCGTCGATGATATTCTCGCTCACACCTACTGTTCCCCACTGATGCTCGTCGTCGCGACTTTGAATCACCACGCATACCTTTGCTGCTGTGCCCGCTCGGGGGTTTATCACTCGGACTTTATAATCGACCAGGCGCATCTGATTGACCGCCGGGTAGTGTGGCTGCAGTCCTTGTCGCAGGGCCTCGTCCAGGGCGTTGACCGGGCCGTCGCCCTCAGCTACGCAGTGCTCGGTTATCCCGTCGATGCGCAGCTTGACGATAGCCTCCGTCTGAGTCTGGTTCCCGGGGGTGTGCAGGATTACCGTACGGTAGTGATCCAACTCGAAGAAACTGTGCCAACGTCCCAGGGCCTTGCGCAGCAGGATCTCGAAGCTGGCCTCGGCCACTTCGAACTGATAGCCTTCGTTCTCCAAGTCCTGAACCTGATTGAGAACCTTGTGAAGGACCTTGCGGTCTTCAATGAGGGCCAATTTCTCGCTCTTGGCTAATATGGTAGCCGCACCGGAGAGTTCGGAGATGATAATCCGCCGGGTGTTGCCCACGTCTTCGGGTTTGACGTGCTCGTAGCTGGCCGTATCCCGCTGCATGGCGTGAGCGTGCATGCCGCCTTTATGGGCAAATGCCGCCGCCCCGACGAAGGGCTGATAGTCGGGCATGTCCTGCAGAGTAATCTCAGCCACATAGCGCGACAGTTCGGTCAGCTTGCGCAGCGAACCGCTCCGCAGGCACTTTTTATTCATTTTCAGCAGCAGGTTGGGCACCACGGCCGTCAGGTCGGCGTTGCCGCAGCGTTCGCCAAGCCCGTTGATGGTTCCCTGCACGTGTACGGCCCCCTCAGCTACGGCCGCCAGCGTTCCGGCCACTGCCAAACCCGAGTCGTTGTGAACGTGGATGCCCAGCGGCAGATCCACCGCTTGGCGGGCTTCGCGGAATACTTCAGCAATGTCTTCCGGCAGCGTCCCGCCGTTGGTATCGCAGAGGCAAATCAAGTCGGCCCCCGCCTGGGCCGCGAACCTGAGAGTCTCCAGGGCATATTCGGGATTGTGCTTGTAACCGTCGAAAAAGTGCTCGGCGTCGAAGATTACCTCCCGCTGAGTTCTGCGGAAAAAATTCAGCGAATCTGAGATCATATTCAGATTCTCTTCCAGCGAGGTCCGCAGCACCTTGCGGACGTGCAGGTCCCAGCTCTTGCCCACGATGGTTACCACAGGGGTCGGGCAGGCCTTCAGGGCCTTGAGCGAGCTGTCAGTTTGCGGGCGGGTTTTTGGCTTGCGGGTCATCCCGAAAGCGGCAATGCGGGCATGACGGAGCTTGAGCTTTTTGACCTCGCGGAAGAAGCTGCGGTCCTTGGGATTGCTCAGCGGATATCCGCCCTCGATGTAGTCCACCCCGATATCATCCAAGCGGGCGGCAATGGAGAGCTTGTCCTTGAGACTCAGCGATACACCCAGGGCCTGGGCCCCGTCGCGCAGAGTGGTATCGTAAATGGCGATTCGCCCCGATCTTGGACGGCTGCTTTTCGACATCTTTACTCTTGTCCTGGCCAATCTGAGGGTTTGTGCCCGCTGGCTGTGCTCGCAGCTGGGGCAAACTCAAGGGATTTATCGTTCATAAGTTAGCCAAAAACAAGCATAAAATCTCCGCTTGTTAGCGGGGCTTCCCGCTGGGTAGGGCCGGGGGCGTTAGGTGATGTGTCAACCGAAACATAGGTAACACTTTATACCGAGCACATGGGTAACACTTTCTCTGGGTTAGGGCCTTTAGCTCCGCAGCTAGCTGCGGAGCTAAAGGCTTCGCTTCTAACCGCCTCC
>DAOVKO010000165.1 GCA_030631725.1 Actinomycetes bacterium
AGAGTTGGCCTTTGAGATGGCCGGCGCCCACGCCTTCACCGACGCACTCACCAAGGCCAAGCCCGCTCTGCTCGAACCAATTATGTCCCTACAGGTCGTCGTGCCCGATGCCTATTTTGGAGCCATCCAGGCCGACCTCAGTTCTCGCCGGGCAATGATCACTCACACCGAAATTCGCCGCCAGACCCGAATAATTGATGCCCAGGTCCCTTTGGCCAACATGTTCGGATATGCCACCGCCATTCGCGGCCTCACCCAGGGCCGGGCCAACTACACCATGGAACCCTTGGCCTACCGAATTATGCCCCAGGCCCTGGCCAGGGACATCTTGGAGGTCTCGTATTAGCCCCCGTTTGCCTGCTTTGGAGTCAAAATGACCTGGAAAATTGCTCGGAATCCAAAATATTTCTTCTGCAGGGGCTTTTTCCTTGACGGATTCGGCTTTGCTGCTATCATTACTGGTCTTTAGAAATATAAGGGCTATTGCCGTAACACGTTGTAAAGGCAGGAGTTGACGAAAACATGTCCGCTGAGCGTATAAGAATCAGAATGGAAGCCTACGACCATAAGGCCTTGGACGCCTCTGCCAGCGAAATTGTTGATCACGCTCGCAGGACCAATGCCTTGGTATACGGCCCGATTCCCCTGCCCACCAGGATCGAGAGATACACCGTTCTCCGCTCGCCACACATTGACAAAAAATCCCGGGAGCAGTTTGAAATCCGCACCCATAAACGCATTATAGACATCGCCAATCCTACTGCCAGGACCATTGAAGCTCTCAACAAGCTGGTCGTCCCGGCCGGCGTTTTTGTAAAGATCAAGGCCTGAGTTTTATGCTCAGGCCCTTTATTTTGGGCTAGTTATGTTACCCGCTTTGCTCGGAAAAAAGATCGGTATGACTCAAGTGTATGACCAGCAAGGTGTTATCACCCCGGTTACGGTCATACAGGCCGGTCCTTGTACGGTCCTGCAGCTGAAGACTCCTGAGTCCGACGGTTACTGGGCCGTTCAAATCGGCCTTGACCCCCTCAAGACCCCTGGCGTCCACAAACGCAAACGCCCGGACGGTTCCGAAGGACTCACCAGGACCTACAACCGTCGTCGCGGTGCTGTCCTGGCAGCCGTCGGACATGCCGCCAAAGTTGGTGCCCAGCCCATGAAGTTTGTTCGTGAACTCCGCACCGACCCCAACCCCGAAGTGAGCGCCGGAGACGTCCTGACCGTGGAGACTTTCAATGATGTCCAGCGCGTAGATATTGTCGGCCTGACCAAGGGCAAGGGTTTTGCCGGCGTTATGAAGCGCCACGGCTTCAAGGGCTTTCCTGCCTCTCATGGCACCGAGCGCAAGCACCGCGCACCAGGCGGCATCGGCGGCAGCGCCAATGCCGGTACCGGCCAGACTATAAAAAAAGGAAAGAAGATGGCCGGACGCATGGGCTCCGACCGGGTTACCAGTAAGAATCATCGAGTCGTGAAGATCGACCCCGAAAATAATATCCTCTTGGTCTCCGGCTCCGTCCCCGGACGCAACGGAGCCTACATTGTTGTCGAGCGAGCCAGAAACCAATGATAGAGTTAGCCGTTTACAATAAGCATGGCCAGCAGGTTGACACCATATCTGTGGACGAGGCCGTCTTCGGATCGCAAGTCCGTCTGCCCTTGCTCAAGCAGGCCTTGTTGACCTATCGCACCAATCGCCGCCAGGGATCAGCTCGCACCAAGTCCCGCGGCATGATCTCCGGCTCGACCAGAAAGCTCTTCCGCCAGAAGGGCACCGGCAATGCCCGTGTGGGTCCCCGTCGCAATCCCATCCGTCGCGGCGGTGGCCGAACTTTTGCCAAACTGGCCAGACCTTTTCATCAGCGTTTGCCCGCCAAGGCCCGACGCCTGGCCAGAAACTCCGCTATCTTGGCAAAGCTCCAGGATCAGGACCTGATGGTTATTGATCGGCTCTCTATTGACCAGCCCCGCACAAAGGACATGGTCGCCCTGCTCGCAGCCCTCAAACTCGACCGTTCCTGCCTGCTTACTTTACCCAGCTATGACTCCAACGTCCTAAAGTCCAGCCGCAACATACCCGGCTTGGATGTTACTGTTGTCGAGCAGCTCAACGCCTTGGACATCTGCTCCAAGCAAAAGATGCTCTGCACCCGCGAAGCCATCGAATTGCTGGCCGGCAGCAAGGAGACTGCCTGATGGACTGGCACCAGGTGGTTATTCGTCCCTTGGTCACCGAAAAGGGTACCCGCACCTCAGCTACCCTGAACGCTTATCCTTTTCAGGTCCATCCTGAGGCCAATAAGTTCGAGATTAAGAATGCCATCGAGCGGATATATAACGTAAAGGTCCGCGAGGTTCGCACCGCCAACCGTAAGGGCAAGCCTCGCCGAACCCGATTCAAAAGGGGCCTTACTAGTCACTGGAAAAGGGCCGTAGTTGTCCTCGACCCTGATTATCACATTGACCTGTTCTGAGGGTCTCTATAGATGTCATTCCCGCGAAAGCGGGAATCTATTCTGTTGATTTGTAAAGGACTTTTGTAATATGCCGGTCAAGCAATACAAACCGACCTCTGCCGGGCGACGAAAGGCCAGCGTCAACGATTACCTTGAGCTGACCCGCACCAGCCCCGCCAAGTCTTTATTGCTGCCTCTCAAAAAGACCGGCGGTCGCAACCACTCCGGCAAAATAACTTCTCGCCATCGCGGCGGTGGAAACAAACGCCTTTATCGCCTTATCGATTTCAAACGTGACAAAGACAACGTACCGGCGAAGGTTGCTTCCATCGAGTACGACCCCAACCGTTCCTGCCACATCGCTCTGTTGCACTATGCTGACGGCGAGAAACGTTACATCTTAGCCCCCTTGGGCCTGCAGGTCGGCGAGAAAGTCCTCTCCGGGACAAAGGTCGAGCCCAAAATCGGAAATGCCATGCCTTTGGCCGGCATTCCTTCAGGAATGGAAATCCACAATATTGAAATGACTGCCGGACGCGGAGGCCAATTGGTACGCACCGCCGGCGGCGTCGCACGACTGGCTGCCAAGGACGGACACTGGGCTCATTTGGTCCTGCCCTCCGGTGAGTTGCGAATGGTTCGTTTGGAGTGCCGGGCCACTATTGGTCAGATCGGCAACTTGGATCATCAGAATGTTCGCATTGGCAAAGCCGGACGAAACAGGCATCGCGGTCGCCGCCCCCACGTTCGCGGTGTGGCCATGAACCCCGTCGCTCATCCGATGGGTGGCGGTGAGGGCCGCTCCGGTGGCGGACGTCATCCTTGTTCGCCTACTGGAAAGTTGGCCAAGGGTGGAAGAACACGGTCGCGGCGAAAGGCTTCTTCAAAAAGGATCATTCGTCGCCGAAAGACTAAACGATATGGTTTCGCCGTTGTCTAGTTATCTCTTTATCTCTAGAGGAAAGTCCTTATGGGACGCTCGCTAAAAAAAGGTCCTTATTTCGAAGAGAAGCTCTTGCGAAAAGTTTTGCGCCAGAAAGAGGCCAACGTTTGGGACCCCATTAAGACTTGGTCCCGCAGGAGTACCATTATTCCCGAGTTTGTTGGCCAGACCTTCCTGGTCCACAACGGCAAGATCTTCAATAAAGTGCTGATCTCGGAGGATATGGTCGGCCACAAACTTGGGGAGTTCAGCATCACTCGAACTTTTCGCGGACACAGCTCTTCCAGTAGGAGTAGAAGCTAACCTGAACTCGAGGCTTTACCTGCCAAGTGCCGCTGGAACGAGTTTCAATAAGAAGGTGTTTGATGGCTTGGAAATCGTCACATAGATTTGCCCGCATCGCCCCCAGAAAGGCCAGGCTCGTCGTCGACCTTGTTCGCGGCATGGATGCCGACGAGGCCCTCGACCTCTTGAAGTTCACCAACAAGCGGGCCGCTGTCTTTGTCGACAAAATCCTCCGCGCTGCCATTGCCAGTGCCGACGAAGCCGCCGCCGACACCGAGAATTTGTTCATCAAGGATGCCAGGGTTGACCAGGGGCCGACCATCAAACGCGGTCGAGCCAAGGATCGTGGACGTTATCATCTTATTCGCAAACGTACCAGCCACATTACCCTGCTAATCGAGGAGCGGACCCCTCGCGGCTAATAAGTTCTCAGTTCTCTGCTGGCTTGTGGAGTTTGATATGGGTCAAAAAGTTTCGCCAACCGGTTTTCGAACGGGAATCACCAAGGATTGGAAATCGCGCTGGTATGCCCCCAAGGCCAGCTACGGTGAATTCCTCGTGGAAGACTATAAAATCAGAGCCTATCTTGATTCTCGCCTGAACCGTCAGATGCCCTATGCCGCTATTTCCTCCGTGGAGATTGAACGCACTCGCGAGGAAGTCAAAATCACCATCTACACCGCCAGACCCGGCGTGGTCATCGGCGCTCGCGGGGCCGAGATTGATAGAATCAAAGGCGAACTGGAGGATCTGACTCACCGCGTGGTCAACGTCAGCGTGGTTGAGGTCAGAAAGCCCGATATCGATGCCCAGCTTGTTGCCGACGGAATTGCCGAGCAGCTCAAACGCCGGTCCTCGTTCCGTAGAGCCATGAGACAACGCTGCGAGGGCGCCATGTCTGCCGGTGCCTTGGGCATTAAGATAATTTGTTCCGGACGTTTGTCCGGAGCCGAGATCGCTCGCTCCGAAAAGCTGATCTTCGGCAGTATTCCTTTGCACACCTTACGTGCCGACGTGGATTATGGCGTGGCTACCTCACGCACTACTTACGGTGCTATTGGTATCAAAGTTTGGATATACAAGGGCTTTTTTGGCCAAGCTGAACAGGAGAAAGCATAATGGCCCTGATGCCCAAGAGAGTTAAGTTCCGAAAGTCCCAGCGCGGCAAGATCAAAGGCAAGGCCA
>DAOVKO010000192.1 GCA_030631725.1 Actinomycetes bacterium
AAGTAAAATGAGCGACCCGGCAAAAGACTTTTGGCGACTGTTTTGCGAGCAGACCTACACGGCCATCGTGGGCTTCGACTGCCGGGGCCGAGTCATCTGCTGGAATCGGGCGGCGGAGACGACTTTCGGGATAAAGTCCAAAGACATGCTGGGCCAAGAGGTTGGGCAGATTCTGCCCGAAGAACACAGGGAAACTCTGGGCCAGGTGTGCCAAAGGGCGGTGCAGGCCAACGCGGCGGGCCAATGCAGGCTGAGGCTGCAAAGAAAAGACACCGAAGCTATTGAACTGTCGGTGAAAGTCAATCCGCTATGCGACAAAAAGGGCAAGGTGGTGGGGGGAGTTGTGTGGGCAGAAGATATAACGCGGCTGAACAAGCTGGAGCGTGAACTGGCGGCGGCGGAGCGACTGAGCTCACTGGGAACTCTGGCAGGCGGGGTGGCCCATCACTTTAATAATATCCTCGGCGGAGTGAGCACCTTTGTGGATTATGCCTTGAGCAGCGATGATCCGCGGGCGGCTCGGCGGGCCTTGCAGATGACGGCCCAGGCAGCGGAGCGGGCGGCGACGATTACCAAGAGTCTGCTGGCTTTTGCCCAAAGGGACGAGGGCTCAGAAGACCTGGAGGACTTGACGGAGGTTGTGCTGACCTTCGCCAGCCTGATAGAAAAGAGCTTGGCGGAAAAACATATTGAGCTGGATTTGCAGTTGAATCCAGGCCCGGTGCTGCCCGTGCGGGTGGACTGGATGCATACGGTGCTGGGGAATCTGCTGGACAATGCGGAGGAGGCCATGCCGGCCGGCGGCCGGGTGAATATCGAAGTAGGGGCGGATGCCAAGAGCGTATGGGTGAAGTTTTCAGACGAGGGGGTGGGTATCAAGCCTCAAGAGTGGGAGCGTATATTCGAGCCTTTCTATACGACCAAGGGCGTAACCGGGACCGGTCAACAGAACAAGGCCGGCCTGGGCCTGGCCGTAGTGCACGGACTCGTCAAGAAGATGGGCGGGGAGATCGACGTGAGCTCAACGCCGGGACACGGGGCAAGCTTTCGCATACGCTTCGCCCGACCTGATGCGGACGCATCCGGCAAATCATAGTCGCTATTTTCCTTTGTGCCTTTGTGCCTCTGTGCCTCTGTGCCTTTGCCACTTACTTCGTCCTTTCCACCGGCTCCGGCGGCCAAAAGACGTAGTCGCCGGATTCCTTTTTGTTTCGAAAAGCTTCCTTGTTGTGTTGTCCGCCGTGGTCCTCGAAATTAAAACTGAGGCTGTAGAGTAGAAAATCGTCGTCTTGACGTTTGTAGGTGAGCGGTCCCGGCCCGAAGGGGTCGAGCGGGACGGCCTTTAGGTATTGGGGAACGAGCTGGTCGAGTTTGTCCGGGAATTGGCCGTGGTCGGCCTTGTAGCGCAGAAGGGCTACGATCGTCTGGACGGCTTGGTGGTCAGCTTGGCCAGCATAGGATATCCAAGAGGCTTTCTCCAAGGAGGGGACAAGTATCCTGAAAAGGAAGTTCCGTGGGTTTTCCTTTATCTTCTTGTTGGACCAGGCATTAAGCGAGTAACCGGAAATATGATTCTGATATGGAGTGGCTGAGTAGTATTGACGGGCCCTTTGTCGCCACTGCTCAAAAAGTCTGACTGTTTCACGGCGGGAGGAATGAACCATAGAACCGGCTGAATACTTGATGATTTCTCCTATGTCGGGCGACTGGATCTTCTCACCACTGGTCATAGCATTAAGGTTGAGACATTGGCCGGGTATAATGTGGCCATCCCCTGAGCCGTCGTCAGTAAAGAGCCATTGTATAGCATCCATCTGACCGATGGCTTCGGCATCCATACGGATTATTGGATAGTCGGGCGGGAGAGATTGGGCCAAACGTTGCAACGTCGAAGTTGGTAAACGATAACTCCGCAAGAGATGGATTAATTGCTTATTAGCCCGTTGGTCAACAGCTATACCTACAAGCTGCTCGATCAATGCAGGACAACCCATGAGATGCCTGGCGAGGGCTTTTGCAGAACGCAAGTCGGCAATGACTGAATCCCAGTTACCTTTCTCGGCGGCGAATTGCATTTGCCAGCAGAGAACGAAAGTTACTTGACGCAATTTACGGAGATGGGGCAGTAGAAGATTGAGCAATGGTGCTTGTTGACCATCGTAACTAAACAAAAGCCCTGATTGGCCGTTATGTTGGGCCAGTTCATAATGGAACCAGCAATGGGGCTTAGACGTGCCCATACGCAGTTCGTCCAGGGCAGGTCGGTTGATCAGGAGCCATTCTTCCAGAGCTTGGCGTTCATTGGATTCGACCGGCGTGCCGGGTTTCTTGACAATATCCTCTAATGTAATTACTCGCTCGACTGTCTGCGGAGCAAATGGGATAGCGCCTGGCGGAGGAGGACTAGGACTACCAAAGTTGACCTTGTCCTTCACACGATAGAGTTCGATTTCGGGTGGTTCGACGTATAAGTCGATGGCCTTGAGATAGTGTGGGGAGGCATTTAGAGATTCGTCAGCGACGGGGCGGGAGAAGTCGGTGAGCTTGGCCCAATAGTCCACACGGAAGCTTGGCCTGCCACTGACGAACCAGTAAGTATAGCCGGCAAAGATGACTAACAGGACAAGGACGGCCTGGCAGGTGCGGATGACGAACTTTACCCACAGGGGTCGGCAGCGCTTTTTGGCCCGCTTGATGAGCCGGGCGAGGGTTTTGGTATCGCCAAAATCGGCAATGAGCGAAGCGGCTAATTCGTCGCGGTCGGAGTCTTTGGGGGCGTTGGCCAAGGCGTCGGCGAAATGCTCGCGGAGCTCGGCAAAGAGGTCGCGGCGCATGTGGCGATTGCCGACGCGGCGGGCCAAACGTTTGATGTATTGCTGGACAATTTCGGGCAGGTCTTGGGGGTCGGGATGGTTGGCCATGATACGGCCTCCGGTAAGGGCACTCTGCGGGCTACGGCTTAGGCTGGACTCAGGCTGGGCTGGAGGACGAGCTGAAGGCCCTTATTCAGTTGGCGGAGTTGTTCTAGGGAGCGGGCGAGCTGCTTTTTGCCCTTGGCCGTAAGGCAATAGTATTTGCGATCTCGGCCGGTCGGGCCCCTCTGCCAGGAGCCGGTGATAAGTCTCTTGGCTTCGAGGTTGTAGAGCAGCGGATAGAGCGTGCCTTTGCCGAGGCTGAAGATACCGTTGCTGCGTTTGGCCAGGGCTTCGGAGAGCTCGTAGCCGTACATTGCCTGGCGGGTGAGCAGCTCCATGACCAGGGTGGGGGCGAGGCCTTTGAGTAATTCACGTTCGAAACGCATTTTTGGACCTTTCAATAAGAACGTCGGCGAACAGGCAAACATGTCTTGCTACGACACTTCATCATAGTATGTAATACATAATATGCAAGGCAAACTAACAAGTCAAGGAAAAAAAGAAAAAATTTCCCAAGGGTGTATGTACGGGGCATTGGAAAAGGCAGGCCAATATAAGCCCTTGGTAAAACCAGGAGTTAGAAGTTAAATAGCGGTGGGGTCAACCAGCTAAAGTCGGGTGAGCAGCCAGAGGGCGATGGTAACGAGGGCCAGGCCGCCGATCATGGAGACGAAGAGGACGGCAGCGGCGGGAAATATCTCGCCAAAGCGTTCGACCTTTGTGGTTTTGTAGACCACGGAGATGGCCAGGCAAATGGGAAAGGCCAACCAGAGCCAATAGTCGGCGACGGGCAGGGGTTCTCCGAGAAAGCTGGCAAAAAAGAGGGGCACAGTTCAAACTCCTAGTCTGCGGGCAAAGGGGCTTGGTCGACGTTGGCTCGTCCGGCACGAATGACGCTGTCAAAAACAGTCAGCAAATTCAACAGGCCAGCTATTCCGGTATAAAGTACAGCCATGTAGTAAGACCAATCGCGAATAAGCGGGCTGGTAGCCTCTGAGCTGCTGGACCAGAGATGAGCGACGATGGTATTCAGGCCGGCAAGAATCTGGGCCAAAAACCAAAACATACTCTCAGCAGGGTCGACGATGCGCAGGGTGCCAATATACAAGCCGACAAAAAAGGTCAGCTCAATAGTAATGAACAGCAGGAGAGCCCTTTTCCGCAGGCCCAGGTAGAAATGGCCGGCCCCGGGCACCAGCCAAGCCAACACGGCAACCAGGGGGAATTCCCAACCTTCGAGCTTACAGGTATCAGAAGATTCGGGCATTTTACGAGCAGTCTGGGCAACAGCAATAG
>DAOVKO010000005.1 GCA_030631725.1 Actinomycetes bacterium
CTTTTTCTTGGCCGAGAGAACCTCCAGGGCGTCGGGTTCATAGTCGGGGGCGATTATGCCGTCGGAAATTACCCCGGCGATGATTTGGGCGGTGCAAAGGTCCACCTTTTCGCTCAGGGCGATAAAATCACCAAAGCTGCTGAGCGGGTCGGCGCCACGGGCACGGACGTAGGCGGTGGCCAGCGGGGAGAGTTCAGTGTCCTGGCAATCAAAGACCCGGCGGTCCAGGTCGGAGAGTTCGACACTGACGGCGGCACCAGCCGGCGAAACGTGCTTGAAGCTGGCGGCGGCTGGCAGGCCTAGAGCGGCTTTTAGTTCTTTGACCAACTGCCAGGCATTGAGAGCATCGCAGTAATTGATGTAGCCGGGATTACCGTTGAGCACCTCAAAGGGGAGTTTGCGGCCGGGGGTAAAATATATGGCTGCCGGTTTTTGATTGGGATTGCAGCCGTATTTCATCTCCATTTGCTTTTGGTATTGACGAGTTAGCATCTGGTCGTCGCTCATTAGTAAATCACTCCTTTGAGGGTAGCTTGTTATTTTTTCAATCCCAGAACATCCAGCATGTCATAAAGTCCGGGCGGCTGGGTAACGATCCAGGCGGCGGCGGTTAGAGCCCCCCTGGCGAATATGTCCCGCGAATGGGCCTTGTGGGTGAGTTCGAGGGTTTCGCCGAGGGTGCTGAAGGCCACGGTGTGCTCGCCGACGACGTCGCCTTGCCGCCGGGCGTGCATACCAATGTTCCCCGGCTGACGGGACACTTCGGCTCCGCTTCGGCCGTGAGTTATGCAGCTATCGAAATCCTTTTTGGTGGCTGCGCAAATTTGCCTGGCCAACTCCAGGGCCGTGCCCGAAGGGGCGTCCTTCTTAAAGCGGTGGTGGGTCTCGGTGATCTCGATGTCGTAATCATCGCCCAGGGCGGCGGCGACCTGACCGACTAAACGAAATAGTAGATTAACACCCAGGCTCATGTTGGCAGCTTGGAGCACGGCGATGTCCTTGCCAGCGTCCTTGACGGTTGCGAGCTGCTCAGGACTTAGACCGGTGGTTCCGATGACCATGGGCACGGCGTCCTTTCGGGCGGCGGCCAGAAACTCGATGGTGGCCTGGGGGGTGGTGAAGTCAATCAGTACGTCTGGCTTGGCGGACCATTTGGAGCTGATCGCTAGATCGAGTTTGCCCAAGCCCAGCAGCTCGCCCAGATCGACGCCCTGGGCCGGATGGTCGGCCCGCTCGACGGCGCAAGTGATCCGAAAGTTTTCATCCTGCTGGGCCAGAGTCGCGATACGGCGGCCCATGCGACCCGCAGAACCGATGATTCCCAGCTTGATAGCCATTATTCCAGCTCCAAAAGACACGAAAGCAAAGCGTGAATTCAGAATTTAACACTGCCCAGCCGGACAAGCAAAGGAATTATGCCCAACCGAGCGAACTAACCTGGCTAGCCCATGAAAAAGTGGATGCGTTGGCGCTGGTCGCGGGGGAGCCTTTGGCTAAGGAGCTCTTTTGCCTGGCGCATATCGGTTCGCCTGCTCAGGTGGGTGAGGACGATGTATTCGTTTTGCAGTTGGGGCAATAACTCGATGAAGTCGTCCAAGTGGACATGCTGTCCGAACCTGGCGCGGTGTTGGTGGCCTTCTTCGAAAAAGGTGCATTCGACGACGAGGACCGTGGCCTGGCGCATCATGTCGGTCCATTTGAGGCTTTCGAACTCCACGTCGCCAAGGTAGCAGAGAAGAGGAACGTGTGTGGTTCGGGTGATTTTTTGGCCCTTGTTTTTGAGCTCGACGATTTGCGGGCTGCTCAGGCCGAGATACTCTTCGAGCAGTTTTTCCCTCCGGCTGTAGATGAGGTATCCGAGCGAGGCTGCGGTATGGGGGACACGGAAGGCTTGGACCACCAGGTTGCGGCGGATTTCGTATTCGTCGCCGCCGGCCAGCGGCACGATTTGCCGGGGAGAGACTTTTCCCTCGATGCGGTCCCAGGCGGCGAGCATCTGTTCGATTGGTTCGGCTATTTGCTTCGGCACCAGGGCGGTCCCGGGCTGCATTCCCTGGAAATCCCGCTGGGAGAAATAATAGGCCAATGCGGCGGCGTGGTCCATGTGACCGTGGGTCAGACAGATGTAGCCGCAGGAGAGGGCCACGCGAGGGCAGAGCCCGATATCGAAGCAGACGTCAAGCTCGGGGACGGCCACGGCGGTCTGCTCGCCGGCAATGCTGACGCCGCAAAGGCTCAGCTCGCCACAACGGATTCCACGGCGGAATTTGTTCCTCACCTTGCAAGTTCCTCAAACTAAGGCAAATACTTCAAAACCCTCTGGCTGAATCCAGGAGGATGTTGACCGGGCCATCGTTGAGACTCTCGATACCCATATGGGCGGCGAAATATCCACTTCCGCCGTGCCGCCGAGGCTTTGAAGGTTGGGCGGCAGCGTTCGATCCGGCTGCTTCGAGGGCACACATCCGGGAAAGCGGCTCAGCAGGGCTCCGCAAAATCAATTCTCCTATAAAGGAGAAGCCGGTAAGTCTTCCATTTCTTGAAGTTTTCGCTTGTTTTCAGGCCGCTGAAATACTTCTCATTCATCTTGTCCATTTTCTTCCCGTACAGAAACCTCAGTGATTTTGACATAATGGGATACTTGCTCTCCAGAAGCTGCCGTATCAAGTCCACCGTAGGCTTGACAACTTCCTGAAGGACTTCGTTCTCAATGTCTATGCTGGGTGCGGTTTGGGCAGTGATATCGACGTCTTTGACGAGTTCAAGAGGAGATTCTGCGACGATCCGCTGAAGACGGGTAAGCGGATGTCCTCCTGATAAGGGACTCTGTCCCGGCAGATCCTTTCTGAAGACGTCGCAAATCAGCATATAGCCGCCCGGCCTGAGCAACTCAAGGGTCTTTTTGATGCCTTTTTCAGGATTGATATATTGAAAACTCTCGGCGAACAGAATCAGGTCATACCGATTTTCCGTGTGAAGCGCTTCATAATAACACTCAAAGACGCGACTGGTTTTGGACAATAGCTCACGGGCCTGCCTGCTGAGATAGCTACTTGGAGAAACACAATCCACCCCGTAACCCATCCGAACCAACTCACTGGCCACTTGCCCCATGCCACAGCCAACATCCAGGATTCTTGCTACACCCTCCGGAATATGGGAGATGAGGAATTGGGCATAATTCTCCTGGGCAATGCCCAAATTGGCGATGTCAACATCAAGATCGTCAGACCAATAGCCGTAATGGAGGTGCTGCAGTTTGAGGAAATACCGGCCGCAGATAACTGCGATTTCCAGGCCTATTTCGCGGGAACCTCTCTTCTTTCCATTCTTCATTGGGCGTGGTCCATGTGGTCGTGGGTCAGGTCTTGTTAGAGTGCCTAAGGCGAATGTTTCAAAACCCTCTAGCTGAATCCAACAGGATATTGACTGGCCCATCGTTGAGACTCTCGATGGCCATGTGGGCGGCAAACTTTCCTTCAGCGAGCCAGATTCCCTGATCGCGTATCTGCTGGGCCAATTCGTCGAGCAGGGGCTGGGCTTTGGCTGGCTCTGCGGCGGCGGCGAAGCTGGGGCGTCGGCCCTTGCGAGCGTCGCCGTGCAGAGTGAAGTTGCTCACCAGCAGGACCTGCCCGGCGGTTTCCAAGAGACTTAGATTAAAGCGTCCGTCCTGATCGTTGAAGATTCTCAGCCCGCTAATCTTTTGCCCCAGGTATCGACTGTCCTGGGGGGTGTCTTGGGCCCCGACGCTGACATAGACCAGCAGGCCGGGTCCAATCTCGGCGAGCTGCTGATCATCGACACTGAGCCGGGCGAATTTTACTCTCTGGACTATGGCACGCACTACTTGGGCTTCCTCTTATACATATTGACCATGCGTTCGGCGGTTTTGCCAATGCGCTTGCGGAGGACGGCCGGGGCGATGACGCCGACTTCGGCGCCGTAACCGAGAATCCACCAGCTTATCTCGGTCAGGCCATCGACGGTTACCCGGAAGATCATGGAACCGTCCTTGAGCCATTCGATGTGCTGGGTCTTGTGCCAGAGGACCTCGGCGACATTGCCGGCCACCTTGGAACTGAAGCGCAGGGCTACGCGGAAGACCCGGCCTTCAGGGATCATGTTCCAGGCGTAGCCGAAAAACTCGTCGAGGTGGAAATCCTTGTCGGGGACGTAGAGCTTATCCAGAAACTTCAACTGATAAATCCGCAGCAGCTTAAAGGTTCGCATGGACTGATGCAAGCTGGAGTATGCGATGACGTACCAGGCTCGTTGACAAAACACCAGGCGATAAGGATCGAGGGTCGTCTGAATCCGCTCTCGCTCGGTGAAGGAGCGATAGACCATTTTGAGTTTTCGCTTTTGGTGAATGGCCTTTTGGATCATGGCGAAAAAGCCCCCGGTATCCTTGTGCCGGGCCAGCGGAGCAGGCCAAATGTCGATTTTACTCATCAACTCGCTGCAGTACTGCTGGACGTCGGCGGGCAGGACGGATTCGATTTTCAAGGCTGCGCTGGCCGCGGCCTGCAGCAGGGGCACAGAGGGGCCGGGGGCACTATGCTTGACACCTCTGCTGGCCAGCAGCAGGGCCAAGGCCTCTGTGAGGCTGAAATCCACCGGGCGAAGTAGACTTCCGGGTTTGGCGCGGTATCCGCCGGCCTGGCGGTCATGGACGAATTCCATGCCTACCGAGCGGAGGACATCGAGGTAGCGAAAGACGATCCGCCGGGATACGCCCAGTTCGCGAGCCAGGGCAGGGGTATCGCAACCTCGCCCGCTCTGCAGCAGGCTGATGAGTTTGAGCAAACGGTGGATGCGCCTGAATTGTCCGGCTCGCTCCGCGGCGGCTCTGCGCGAAGGGCCCCCAGAGCGACTTTTGGGCTTGTGGGCCTGCTTGATGGTTGTAAGCGTAGGCATCAGTGATGGTTCTCTCTGAGCTGCTACAAGGCGGATTGAACTATACTGAACTTAGTGCCTTAGTTTATACCGTGGCTGCTGCTGCAATCCAAGCACTTCTTTATGATTCAGGCTTGATGATTGACAAGGGCCCCGGCCCTGCGTAAGATGCCTGGCTTGCAGTGGTTTATCCGGCTGATTCCGGAGCGCGTGTGGTTTGGTAAGCCCGACTGGGATTTGCCGGGTAGTTTTTCAACAATGGCCCCGGCTGTCATATGGGAGCAAACAAGTATGAAAAAAATGGTGTATTTCTTCGCTAACGGCAACGCCGAAGGCAACTCGAAGATGAAAGAGCTCCTGGGGGGCAAGGGAGCCAACCTGGCGGAGATGACCAACATCGCTTTGCCGGTGCCGCCGGGGTTTACCATTACCACGGAGGTTTGTGACGAATATTACAAGTCGGGCCGGAAGTTCCCCGCGGGCCTCTCGCAGCAGATCGATAAGAACCTCGCCAAGCTGGAAAGGGTAATGAAGGCCAAGCTGGGCGACAACGATAATCCGCTTTTGGTCAGCGTTCGCAGCGGGGCGGCGGTGTCCATGCCGGGGATGATGGATACGGTGCTGAACTTGGGTCTGACGGACAAGTCGATGGTGGGGCTGGCAAAGCAGACTAACGAGCGGACGGCCTGGGACGCGTATCGTCGTTTGATCAACATGTTCGGCGACGTGGTTATGGGGATGGATCACGAACATTTCGAAAATGCAATGACTGCGGTGAAGAAGAAGGCCCGGGTGAAGTTGGATACTGACCTGAAGGTTTCGCATCTAAAAGAGCTGGTGAAGAAATATAAGGCCATCTATAGGAAACACACCGGAGAGAATTTCCCGCAGAACCCCAAGATGCAATTGCGCAAGGCCGTTGAAGCTGTATTCGGTTCCTGGCATACGCCCCGGGCCGTTAAGTATCGGCAGATTAATAACATTACCGGGCTGCTGGGCACGGCGGTGAACGTTCAGACCATGGTCTTCGGGAACATGGGGGCCGCCTCGGGGACTGGGGTCTGTTTTACCCGCAATCCTTCCACCGGCCAAAACGTGTTCTACGGCGAGTTCTTGATGAACGCCCAGGGCGAGGACGTGGTGGCCGGCATCCGCACGCCGCTGCCCATCGAGCAGCTCAACGATTATCTGCCCGACTGCTACGAACAACTGCTGGCGATCAAGGACATCCTGGAAAAGCACTACAAGGACGTGCAGGATTTTGAGTTCACAATCCAGAACGGCAGGCTGTACATATTGCAGACGCGTACGGGCAAGCGTACGGGCTTAGCGGCGGTCCGCATTGCCGTGGAAATGGTAAAGGAAAGGCTGATCGACAAGAAGACGGCAATTCTGCGGGTCGAGCCGTCAGCCCTGGATCAGTTGTTGCATCCGCAGTTCGACCCCAAGGCCCCAAAGAAGATTATAGCTACGGGATTGGCAGCTTCGCCGGGGGCGGCCTCGGGGAAGATCGCCTTTACCGCCGAGGATGCTGAAAGACGAGCCGAGCTGGGCGAGCGAGTGCTGCTGGTTCGGCGGGAAACCTCTCCCGAAGATATCGGGGGGATGAGCGCAGCGGTGGGCATTCTGACCAGCACCGGCGGGATGACCTCGCACGCGGCAGTGGTAGCCCGGGGAATGGGAACTCCTTGCGTGGCTGGTTGCGGAGTGCTGCACATAGACGCCAAGAGCAAGACCCTGAAGGTCAATGGCAAAACCTACAACAGTAAAGACTGGCTGAGCATTGACGGATCGACGGGGGATGTGATGGCTGATAAGGTGCCGACCGTAGAGCCTGAGTTCAGCGGGCATTTTTCGACTTTGATGAAATGGGCGGACTCGCTGCGAAGGCTCAAGGTGCGGACCAATGCCGACACGCCCGAGGATTCGAAAGTGGCCCGGGACTTCGGCGCCCAGGGGATCGGACTTTGCCGAACGGAGCACATGTTCTTCGAGGGCCAGCGCATTCGGGCGATGCGGGAGATGATTTTAGCCGACAATGAGAAGGGCCGACGCAAGGCCCTGAGAAAACTGCTGCCGATGCAGCGGCGAGATTTTGTGGGCATCTTCAAGGCTATGAAGGGGCTGCCGGTAACCATTCGGCTGCTGGATCCGCCGCTGCACGAGTTTTTGCCACAGGACGATAAGGCTCAGCGGGAAATGGCCCGGCGATTGAAGATATCGGTCAAGGATGTGCAGGCCAAGGTGGCCCAGCTTCATGAGATGAATCCGATGCTGGGGCATCGGGGCTGTCGGCTGGCGGTAACTTATCCCGAAATTGCCGACATGCAGGTGCGGGCAATTATTGAGGCCGCCTGTGCCGTCAAGAAAAAGGGAATAAAGGTCTTGCCGGAGATCATGATCCCGCTGGTAGGCACGGTAAATGAGCTGAGCTTCCTGAAGGCCCGGGCCCGGGCTGTGGCTGCAGAGGTTATGGCCAAGAAGGCTGTGAGGCTCAAATACATGATCGGCACGATGATCGAGATTCCGCGGGCGGCGTTGACGGCTGACGAGATTGCCGTCGAGGCGGAGTTCTTCAGCTTCGGGACAAATGACCTGACACAGATGACTTTCGGCTTTAGCCGCGACGACGTGGGGACCTTTGTACCGCATTACTTGGCCACGGAGATCTTGCCGCGGGATCCGTTCCAAACCCTCGACCAGGGCGGGGTAGGGCAGCTGGTGAAGATGGGGCTGGAGCGTGGACGTCAAGCGAGACCCGACCTGAAGGTAGGCATCTGCGGAGAGCACGGCGGCGACCCGGACTCGGTGAAGTTCTGTCATAATATCGGGATGGATTATGTATCTTGCAGCCCCTATCGGGTGCCGATTGCCCGGCTGGCAGCGGCCCAGGCGGCTATTGAGGAAAAGGGTTGAAATGATGAAGTCGGCTCAGAATCGCATAGTGATCAATCAGTTACGTGCCGGAGACAGGTGCGAGCAGGTGTTCCTGGTGGCCTCGCGGGAGTTGCGGCAGACCAAGGCGGGCAAGTACTACATCCGGGCTGTGCTGCAGGACAGCAGCGGTCAAATGGACGCGGTGATGTGGGACGCGAGCGAGTCGATAGCTGCGGATATGCCGCCGGAGAGTTTTATCAAGGCCCAGGTCCGAGTCGAACAGTACCAGGGGGCTTTGCAGATGGTGCTCGAGTCATTTCGGCCGGTGGACGCTGAAACGGTGGAGCTGGCTGATTTCCTCCAGCACACGGACAAAGACGTCGGCGAGTTGTGGAAAAGCTCGCTGGGGCATTTGCGGAAGGTCAAGGACAAGGCCCTGCTGCAATTGATCAAGCAATTCGTGGCCGATGAGCAACTGATGGAGCGTTTCCGCTCGGCCCCGGCAGCGATGGGTATGCACCATGCTTACGTGGGCGGGCTCCTCGAACACACCGAGAGCATGTTGGCCAGCGCCTCGCGCTTGCTGGGGGGTTATCCGCAGTTGAATGCTGATTTGCTGCTGACGGGTATCTTTCTACACGACATCGGCAAGACGGCCGAGCTGAGCTGTACGACCAGCATCCAGTACACTGATCCGGGACAACTGCTCGGGCACCTGGTTCAGGCGGTGCTGATGCTGCAGGAAAAGGCCAAGTTGGCCGCTAAGGATTTGGGCGGTGAATTTCCGGCCGAGACGCTGAATCAACTGATGCACATCATTCTTAGCCATCATGGGCAATTCGAGTTCGGCTCGCCTGTGCTGCCGGCCACGGCTGAGGCGGTGATGATTCATTATCTGGACAATATAGATGCCAAGCTCAATGGTTTGCAGCAGGCCTTGGAGTCCGCCTTGCCCGGCGACGGAAACTGGACCGTCTGGCTGAAGATGTTCGAGCGAAGAATGTACAATCCGAAGGGATAGACTTTACTTCGGTTTGGCCTGGGATTCAGGCAAGCTGGGCTTAGTCGCCGATGGTGCTGTTGCTGGGGTGAGCCTGCTCTTGACCGCCGGTGGGGCGTCCTCGACTAGAACCACCAGGGTAACCAAATCCTCGAGGGAGATGACCTGTGCCTGATTGCTCAGGTAATACAGATATTTGTTGGCGGGTGCTCTCAGGCGTCGCTGACTTGCGGATTTGGCCAGTTCACTTTTGGATGCCAAGTCAGCTTTCCTGTCCGCATCCTTCTCGCCTAATTCTCTAGCCCAACTCAAATAGGCAGCTTGCTGTTGTGCAGGCTCAAGTGCAAGAGCGCCCAATAGTTTCTTGTCGTCTTTGACCGAGACGCTCAGCACGGTGGCTTTTTGTCCCTGGAGCTGGTTTACAATGTCCTGGGCCTGTCTGCGGGTAGTGCGGACGAATATGCCGTTCTGAGTAACGGCCTCGGTGTTTGTGCCTGGTTTGCCTTGGAAAACAGCCTGGGCGAAAGCAGGAAAGTTGACCTTTGGCGAGGCTTCGTTGAGGTCAATGAGCAAATTGCTCTGGGCCCATTGCTGGACGAATTGGAGAGTCTTGGCCGAGTCGTTGGAGACGACCTTGACGTTTAGCGGCTCAGCCTCGAACTTCAGATTGGCGGCCATGCCCTGATTCAGGACGTTGCTCACTCTGACCTGACGTTCCAGGGGTATGTTTTTTCTCCCTGTCAAAGCCTTCTGCACGGTGATGCCGGCTCGGAGAGATTCCTCACTGGTATCACCAGCCTTGCCACGGGATCTGGGCAAACCCCTGGCTGATGCCGAAGCATCCGTGGCGCCTCGCTCTACTACTTGAGCGGCTTCCTTGCGGGGGGCCTTCAGGGCGCCGGCTAATTCTTGTGTTTGCTCGGCCTCGGCTAATCGCCCGTTGGTCACTATCGCATCGGCGGCTGCCTCGAAGTCGGCGCCGCGCGATTTGGCGAGAGGGCCTTTGGCGGGTCCGGTGCGGGCGATAGGCACGCCGCCTTTGGCTGCGTAGGGTGTTTCGCTGGGACGCCCTGGCAAGCCGGCGGTAATTTCACCGCTGGCTCTGCCGGGAGCCTCGAGCCCCTCTCCGTCAAGGTCTCGCCTGGGCTTGGGCGATGGTGTTATTCTGCGGCTGGCAATCATCTCCGGTGAGTCTTTGGGCACGTATCGTTCGGCACGAGTGGTAATAACCAACTCGGAAGGTTCGCGGCTCGGGGCGACTCGGCTAGGCCAGGCGTGGTAGCCCAGTATGCCCAGCGAAGCTCCCACTAGAAGGCTCGCGGCCATCGACAACGTCCAACGAAACCTGGAGGGGCGCGATTGGCGGGATTCTGTGGGCCCGAGGAGTTGGCTGCGCTCGGCGTGGGCGGTGATGGTAGTGGCCAACTCCGGCGGGGCTGAAACCCGCGGCAGAGAGCGGACCAGTTGGGCTGTCTTGCATAGGCCTTCGTATTCGCGGCGCAGCTTCTGGTCGGTTTCCAGGGCGGCCCGGACGGCCCTTGAGGTCTGCTCGTCGAGCTCACCGTCGATAAAGCTGCAAAGGATTTCAGTATCTATCTTCATCTCATCACCACGGCTGACAAGTCCTGTTATTCTACTAAATCGGCCAAATACTTCCTCAGGGTGAGTCTGCCCCGATGTACGCGGCTCTTTACGGTCCCGACGGGGACGCCTACGATCTGGGCGATCTGCTCGTAATTCAAACCCTCCACGTCCCGCAGAACAATCACGGTCCGATGCTGCTGGGCCAATTGGTCCAACGCAGCGCCGACCTTGGCGTTTCGCTCGGCCTGCTCTGCTCGCTCGGCTGGATCGGGGCAGTCGTTCCCGCCCAGGCGGCTGGCCTGAGAGGCCAGCTCGAGTGTTCCGTCAGGCTGATCCAGCGATCGCCAGCGCCTCCTGCCGGCCCGTCGGCGATGCGAGCGGGTCAGATTCAGGGCGATACGAAACAGCCAAGTATAAAACTTTGCATCTCCGCGAAATCCAGCTATGCCTTTCAGGGCTCGCAAGAAGGTTTCCTGGGTGAGCTCACAGGCGTCCTGGTAATTTCCGCAGAGCCGATATGTCGTATTGAACAGCCTATCCTGATATTTCTCCACCAGCAAGGAAAAGGCCGTCATGTCACCTTGGCGGCACTGCTCGAGAAGGTCGCGGTCGTCGGGGGCCTGGCCTGCCCAGGACTCGCCGACACTGGGTCCAAGCCCCAAGGTCCCTGTTCCAGTTTCTTCCGCCATTGATTTAGACTCCCCAAATCCAGGGGGGTTCCCAAAAAAACCACTCTATCCTACCACCGCTGAGGCAGGCGCTCAAGCGTCCTTGCCGGGCGGTGTTGAAAATAGCGAATATTCGGCCATATTCGGGCCCCAACGGTTGCTCAAAGGGGGCTATAGTTATACAATCGGCAAGCTAAAGATCAGACTCTCGCCACAAACTCGGAGGACTAAAATGACCGCCCAAGCCTTGATGCAAACCGAAGTAAAGGATTTTCCGGCCAGCCACGGCAAGGTTCGGGACATATACGATTTAGGGGCCGAGCTGCTGATCGTAGCCACGGATCGGATCAGTGCCTTTGATGTAGTCATGCCCAACGGGATACCGGACAAGGGCAAGATTCTTACGCAAATGTCGCTGTTCTGGTTCGACTTTTTGGCCGATTACGCCAAGCATCATCTGATAAGTGCGGATATCGGGGATTTTCCCCAGGCCTTTCGCCAACAGCCGGAGGTCTTTGCCGGCCGGTCTATGCTGGTCCGCAAGGCCCAGGTCCTCCCCGTAGAGTGCGTGGTGCGGGGGTATCTGGCCGGCTCGGGATGGAAGGACTATCAGGCCAGCGGTTCGATCTGCGGCATTGAATTACCCGTCGGTCTGAAGCAGTGCGCCAAGTTGCCCGAGCCCATCTTCACCCCAGCCACCAAGGCCACCAGCGGGCACGATCTGAACATCCCCTTCGCCGAAGCCGTCAAAACCGCCGGCCAGGATGTAGCCGCCTCATTGCGCGACATGTCTATCGAAATATACAAGACCGCAGCCGACTATGCAGCCGGTAGAGGAGTGATCATTTCCGATACCAAGTTCGAGTGGGGACAAGTGGGCGAGGAGTTTATCCTGGTGGATGAGGTGCTGACGCCGGATTCTTCTCGTTTTTGGCCAGCGGATAAATACGAGCCCGGCCGAGACCAGGAATCGTTCGACAAGCAGTTCGTGCGGAACTATCTTGAGACTTGCGATTGGGACAAGACCCCCCCCTCGCCAGCCCTGCCGGATGATATCGTCGCCGCTACTCGCGATAAATACCTCGACGCCTTCCGCCGCCTCACCGGAAAGGAATTCGCAGCCTAAGAACTCTCACCACGAAGGCACGAAGTTCACGAAGGATTTGTCATTCCGTACTTGATGCGGAATCCAGTCCGTTAGTCTCCGTCCTTATACAATGAAGGTTTAGTAGTTAAGATGAGTTCTCATGGATAGTTGGCGCAAGATCGAGCCGAACGTTAATCAGCTATATCGCCTGGCCGAGCAAGACGAGCGGATGCCTCAATATTGCCGATGTAAAATCCGGGTATCCGGAAGTGCTCAGAATCCGGATAAAGCCAATCCGGCCCATAAGACCCCCGCCAAGATAGACAAAACTGGCGAATAAGCTGTCGAACACTCTCCAATGCTTTATTTCCAGTGTCGGGATCAAGCCCCATTAGTTCTATAAATTTGGGCAATTGAAGCATCCCACGCTGTCTTTTTGGTTTGGGGTGAAGCAGTACATTCCTGCGCGTTACGACCTCGGAGAATTCTTGCAGAGGACTCTTGCCCAGATCTGGTTGGAAGCCTAACTTCATGACCTTTGGAAGAAACAACCATTTCCCAACAGGCGTAAGCTTATCGAAATGGTTTGCCTCGCCTCGACGCAGGATGTGGGATGCAACATCATTGATATAGGCCTCTGCCGAAGAAACGAGTAGTATGATGGCAAGGCCAAGATGGGATATGACTGGGCTATAGCTGTCCTCCAAGCCCCCTATGTTCTGAGCGACATCGACTAACGCGTCTTCTCGATCGGTAGCTTTCATAGCTTTGTCGACTCGTCTCAGAATGTCGTCTAGTTTCTTCAGCTCTGGCTCAAGTTTAGCGTACATCTTCCGGCCTTCACAGAGATGCTTCCAGCCCTCCACAAACTGGATCCCAGCCAAATCAAGATTAAGGGTTCCATGCATCAACATAGATTCAATGAACCCGTCTTCTAATGGAATCTCGTACGATTCATTTTCTGATTCGCTCATCATGTGATATAGACTAAGTTTTATATAGTTCTTGGATAAAAAAGGATCAGGGCCCTTCTTGGCACTTCCTTATTTTGTGTTCGTGAACTTCGTGTCTTCGTGGTGAATTCTTTCCGTTTCTTCCTCAGGCCCCAAGCCCCAAGCCTACTTCTCAATGAGTGTTTCTTCGACTTTCATGCCGAAGTGTCGGCCGGAGGATTCGGTGTGGGCGAGGACCTTGTCGCCGACTTTGAGCTTGGCAACGCTAAGCGGTTGGCCCTTAGAGCTGGTCAGACGAATGGTCTCGGCGTTCTGGAGGACGAGTGAAGTATCTTTGCCGTCGAGCTCGGCCCGGATGAGCATCAGCGGTCGGCGCTCGACCTTTACTCGGCCAACGTAGGCGGAGCGGGTGGAGCCGGTGTGGTCAACGAGCAAAACCTCTTGGCCGGCACGTAAGTCGGAAAGATAGGCTGTCTTTCCGCCGGGTAGCAGGGTATAGGCGTGGACGGCCCCGGCGTTTACGCGGAAGGGGCGAGCGGCGACGTAGGGGTTTTCCACGCTTTCAGAATGGACGAGCAGGAAGCCCGTAGCGGTATTGCCGATGAGCATACCTTCGCCGACGCTCATGTTCGAGCAGGTGTCCACGCAAACGCGGTCGCCCATGCCCAGCGATTCGATCCCGGTGATGGTGGCTTCGGCCAATTCCACCTTGGGACTGCTGCCCTGCACAATTTCAGCAGCCTTTTTGATTTGATTGATGTCCCGCGTGTCCAGCAGAATACCGTCAACGCCCTTTTCCAGCGCTCCGAGCACAGCCCGGGCTTGGCTGGCGTCGCTGATCTGGGCGATCAGGTTGTCCCGCTGAGCGATGAGATTCTCCAGGGGGATGATGGTCCAGTCGGCCATCTTCAGGACGAGGGGCTTATCGGCAGGGAGTTTCGCGGCGGAGATTTCGTCCGCCTTGGACCTAATCTCCAGAAAACAGACATCCTGGTCGGGCTTGAGGTCGCCATCGGGGGCTACGGTGGTGATGCGTCCGAGCTGTTTGATCTTCTCGGAGCAGCCGGGGGGCAGGACCACAGCCTGGGCACCGCTTTCCAGGGCGGCTATGGCTAAGGGTTTGTCGTAGGGATCGATCTTGACCCAAAGGCGTTTCACAACTGGCCTCCACCAGCCAGGAACTTATTGGCCTGGGCTATGGTAGCGTTTTCGTGGACCATCTTGGAGATGGCCTCGACGATTCGCTGGGGGTCGGCGTGCTGGAAGGCATTTCGGCCGATGCTGGCCCCGGCGGCCCCGGCCTTGAGCGCTCCGTCGACCATGGCGAAGAGCTCTTCGTCGGTTTCAACCTTCTCCCCGCCGGCAATGACCACCGGGACGGTGCAGCCGTTGACGACTTCGCGGAAGCTCTCGGTCGAGCCGGTGTAGTTGACCTTCACGATATCGGCTCCGAGCTCGGCCCCTACGCGGGCCGCGTGCTTGACAACTTCTACGGCGTACTCGCTCTTTATCTTTTTGCCGCGGGTGTAGATCATGGCCACAAGGGGCATCCCCCATTCCAGGCAGGACTCGGCCACAGCACCGAACTGCTCGAGCATATCGCCCTCGGTTTCGTCAGCGAGGTTGACGTGGATGCTGACCGCGTCGGCACCGAGCTTGATAGCCTCTTCCACGGTGCAGACCAAGCGCTTGGCGTTGGGGTAGGGGCTCAGAACGGTACTGGCGGAGAGGTGTATTATGAGTCCGACATCGCGCCCGGCCTTGCGGTGCCCGGCGCCGACCATGCCCTTGTGCATGAGAATGGCGTTGGCCCCGCCGCTTACAATCTTGCTGACGGTGGTGCGCATGTCGGCCAGGCCTGGTATAGGCCCGAGGGTTACGCCGTGGTCCATGGGCACGATGACCGTTCTGCCCGAGTCGCGATCGACAATGCGTTCCAATCGAATGTCTTTGCCAAGCATATCTGCAGCCTCCTACTTTGTGCCTCTGCGCCTTTGTCCCTCTGTGCCTTTCTTTTATGATACTCCATCGGTCTGAAAAGGCAAGCATCTTGCTAATTGTCGTAGTTTGGGATAAACAAGGGGCCATTATGCGTTATCTGGGCGTAGATTATGGAACCAAGCGGATCGGACTGGCCGTCTGTGACGAGTTGGAGATCTCGGCGGGGCCGCTGGCCCAGATTGAAGGTTCGGGGGCTGGGAATCTGCCAGCCGATGCCTTGGCTGTGGCAAAGATAGCCGAGGAGTACGGCGTGGATGAGTATGTCGTGGGCCTGCCATATAACATGGACGGCTCTGTCGGTTCGCAGGGGCGGCTGTGCCAGGAATTCGCCCAGATGCTCGCCCAGGCCACGGGGAAGAAGGTGCACCTCTTCGACGAAAGGCTCAGCTCGGAAGCAGCCGAGGCTAAACTGCTAAAGGCTGGTTTGACCAGGAAAAAACGTCGGGCCCGCACTGACATGCTCGCCGCCGCTATTATCCTGCAATCTTTCCTGGACCAGAAGAACCGATAATCCGAACCGGGGCGAATAGAACTGTCCACTTGACGCAAAGGGCCCAATGATTGACAATGAAGCAAGTTGAACTGTAGGTTGATTTTGTGAACTATAAAACAGGAGAAGACCGATGAGCCATAGCCCGCTGGTCAAAATTGCAGGAGGTGTGGGAGGCATGTCCGTGGCTATTGTGGCGGTAATCTGTATTTTCGCGCCTAAGAATCTTTGGGTTGCGGCCCCAATAGTGGGAGCCCTGGCAGCGATGGGTGTTATGCTGGGGTTTTTCGCCAGAGGGAAATCGTCAGACTAAAGAGCCGACGGGGATGGGGGGGCGGCGGTGAAACGACAGGCTGGTTTGGTCTGCTCAGTTATCTCTGCCGGGGGGGATTGGGGGTTGCCAAATAAACACGGCACGCAGGCCGATGTGCCGATGATTCCGTCGCCGGCGCAAAAAAAGGGGTGTGAGAAGCAAACTCTCTCTCACACCCAAGAGAAAAGGAGAAAAGGCAAAAGTTTTTTATTCCTTATATCTCAACTCTCTGAAAACCAGTTTACCTGGAGTTGGCGAGGATGTCAAGCATTCTTTTTATTTTTTTTGGCTTTTATTCAAGGCGAAGTAGGCCTTGATTTGCGAAAAATAAGAGCTTGGCTCTGATAATCTTGGCCTTTTTCGGGCCTAAAATGCTGTTTTGGCTGGAAAAAAGGCTGGCGGTTCAGCCAACATCTATGAGCTCGAGGCTCTGGGCGAATTGGCTTTGCAGGGCTGATTTGAGGACCTGGTGGTCCGGGTGGCTGAGCCTGGGGTCATCGGCAATAATCTCGAAGGCATCCTTACGGGCCAGGCGGAGCAGGTCCATGTCCTCGATGATGTCAGCGACGCGGAGTTGGGGCAGACCGTGCTGGCGGGTGCCGAAGAACTCACCGGGCCCGCGAATTCGCAGGTCCTCCTCGGCAATGCGGAAGCCGTCGGAAGTGGCCGCGAAGATATCGAGGCGGCGCTGGGCGTCGTCGGTAGTAGGGCGGGCGAAGGCCAGGCAGTAACCCTTGTGCGAGCCGCGGGCGATGCGTCCCCGCAACTGGTGGAGCTGGGCAAGGCCGAAACGCTCAGCGTTCTCGACGACCATCACGGTAGCGTTGGCTACGTCGACGCCGACCTCAACTACCACGGTGCAGACCAGGAGGTCGATTTTGCCGCTGCGGAATCGGCCCATTATGGTTTCTTTTTCGCGGCTGGTCATTCGCCCGTGGAGCAGAACGACACTGAAGTTGCCGAAGACGTCTTGTGCTAGCCTGGCAGCCTCGTCGGTGGCAGCCTTTACGGCCTGGTCGTCGCCGGGATCGATCAGCGGATAGACCACGTAGGCCTGTCTGCCGGTTTGGAGTTGTTGGCGGACGAAGTCGAAGGCTTCGGATGTTTTATCCGGCGGAATGAGCGAAGTCACCACGGGTTGTCGTCCTGGTGGAAAATCGCTGAGTATGGATACGTCTAGGTCGCCGAAGACGGTTAGGGCCAAGGTTCGGGGAATGGGTGTAGCGGTCATGACCAAGCAGTGCGGAGCGGTTCCTTTGGCTCGGACTCGGGCCCGCTGGCGCACGCCGAACTTGTGCTGCTCATCGACGACTACCAGGCCGAGGCGATTGAAGAGCACGTCTTTTTCCAGCAGAGCCTGCGTGCCCACGACTATGTCCACTTGGCCCTCGGCGATTTTGGCCAGAAGTTCGCTGCGGGCCTTGCCGGTTAGCCCTCCGGTTAGCAGCACTCGGCGGACGCGGGAGCCAGCCAAGTATTTTTCTATTCGCTCAAAGTGCTGATCAGCCAATATCTCGGTTGGGGCCATGATCGCAGCCTGGGTACCGTTGGCGATGGCCAGGAGGACTGCGTGCAAAGCGACGACGGTTTTTCCCGATCCCACGTCGCCCTGAAGGAGACGGTTCATGGGCCGGGAGCTTGCCAGGTCTGCGACGATCTCAGCGGTTACCTGCTCTTGGCCGGGGGTAAAGGGGAAAGGGAAGCGAGCCCGGATGCGCTTTTCGATCTGCTCGGAAGTGGGCAGGGCTATGGCCTCTTCCGTGTGGCGAGTGTGCCAGTGCCTGATGGCAATGCCCAGCTCCATGAGGAAGAGTTCGTCGTAGGCCAGGCGGCGGCGAGCTAGTTTGGGCTCATCGGCCGAGCCGGGCCGATGCAGCCAACGATAGGCTTGGGAAATGCTCGGCAGATCGCGAGCGGCACGGTAGCCAGGGCTGAACCACTCGGGCAAGAGGCTGAGCACCTCATTAAGAGCGTGGTCGATGAGCTTGGCGAACATGCCGCTGCTCAGCGAGGCGATGGCTGGATATACGGGAATAATCCGCCCTGCGGCTTGACGGGGGTCAAAGCTGGCTTCTTTGAGCAGTTCGAACTTGGGATTGGCGAACTGGAGGATGTTGTCATAGGACTGGACTTTGCCCCAGACCAAGAGATGCTGGTCGATCTGGAATTGTTTGCGGAGATAGCCGCCGTGAAACCAGATGACTCTGCAGCAGCCGCTGGAGTCAGCCAACTCGATCTGGAGGCGGGGCAGGCGGGAGAAGCGGCTGAAGGTGATTTTCTCAATGATGCCGCAGACTGCGGACTCGGATCCCTCGCGCAGGTCGACAATGTTTATGACCTCAGGCCGACATTGATAATCTCGGGGCAGGTGCTTGAGCAGATCGGCGACGGTGTGGATGTCAGCTCGCTCAAGTAGGGCAGCCCGAGCTGGGCCGGCCCCCTTGACGTACTGCACGGGACTCTCAAGGGTCAGATCCGCCACAGGTGGTTCCTGTTTCAACCGATAGGGTAATAATGACGTCGCGGTTTTTTTATATTCCCTGACCCAGTAATTGATGTGGGCCTTGAAGGAGGTCGATGAGCCTGGCCATAAACTCGGCGCCAACGGCACCATCGACGACCCGGTGATCCGCTGAGAGGGTCATGTGCATGACGGACCCGGCTACGAGATGGTCGTTCTCGTCAACAAGAGCAGCCTTGGAGATTTGGCCCACGGCCAAGATGGCTACTTCCGGTGGATTGATGATGGCCGCGAACTGCTCGATTGGACTAGTTCCCAGGTTGGTGACGGTAAAGGAACCGCCGGACATCTCCTTGGGACTGAGCTTGGAGGCCCGGGCTTTGTTCACCAGGGCGGCGCGGTCGGCCACGATTTGACCCAGGGGCCGAGAGCCCACGTCGCGGATGACGGGCACGACAAGACCATCAGGCACGGCCACGGCTAATCCAATATTGGCCTGGGCAGCCAAGTGAATTTGTTCTCCGTCAAAGGTGGCGTTGACCGTGGGGTAATCCAGCAAGGCAAGGCCTACGGCCTTGACCACCAGATCAGTGTATGTCAGTCGGGAGTCGGAAATCCTTTTGACTTCGTCCACCAGTTCAGTGCGAAGCTTGATGAGCTCGTCAACGCGGGCCTGGACGGTCAGATAGTAGTGGGGGATAGTCTGCTTGGATTGCAGTAGGCGCCGGGCGATGGCTTTGCGCATCCTGGACATAGTCACGGGCTGGCTGTGTGGCCCGGCCGGGGCCGAGGCTTGCACGAGCTGCCCTTCGGGAGGGGCAACTCCGCCTTCAACGAGGGCCAGGACGTCCTCTTTAGTAATTCGCCCGCCGGGACCGCTGCCGCGAAGCTGCTGGACGTCCAATCCGTGCTGCTTGGCTAACTTGCGGGCTGCAGGGGAAATCTTTATCCGCCCGGCATCTGCGGCTGCTGCAGAGGGCTGGGCTGGGATTGCTGCCGGGGCTGGGGCGCTGGGGGCGGAGATGGCCTGGGCGGGTTTTTCCTCCGCGGTTTCGGGCAGAGGCTCATCCATGCTGTCGGCGATGTAACCAATGACTTTGGCTACGGGGATCTGCTGGTCGGAGGCTGGGATGAGAATCTTGCGGAGATAGCCGTCTGCGGGGCACTCGGCCTCGAAGGCGGCTTTGTCGGTGGTTACTTCGAAAAGCGGCTCGCCCTTGCTAACCTTGTCGCCTTCGGCCTTGCGCCAGGCGGTGATTTGGCCTTCGTCCATGGTTTCGCCGAGCATGGGCAGGATGATCTCGTGAATCACAGCAGAACCTCCCTGATATCTTCGATGATACTTTCCTTTGAGGGTATGGCCAATGCCTCCAATACGGAGCTTTTGGGCATGGGCACGTCGGCACCGGCAACTCGCTTTACCGGAGCGTCGAGGTAATCGAAGGCCTCTTCCATTATGCGCATGCCGATTTCGGCCCCTGCCCCGCCGGTGATGGTGTCTTCCTCGACAATCACAGCCCGGCTGGTCTTGCGGATCGATTCGACGATGGTTTCGACATCCAGCGGCAAGAGGGTCCGTAAGTCGATGATTTCGACATCAATCCCTTCGTTGGCCAATTCCTCGGCCGCCTCCTGGCAAAAGAGTAGCTGGCGGGAGTAGCTCAGGACGGTTACGTCCTTGCCGGGCCGTTTGACCTCGGCCTTGCCTATGGGAACGGTATAATCGTCTTCGGGGACGGGGCCCTTAGAGTTGTAAAGCATCTTGTGTTCGATGTAGACCACGGTGTTGTCGTCTCGAATGCTGGCCAGCAGAAGACCCTTGGCGTCGTATGGTGTGCTGGGCATGACCACTTTGATGCCGGGAATGTGCATAAACCAGGATTCGAGGGATTGGCTATGGTGGGCTCCGAGAGTTCTTCCGGCCCCGCCTTCGGTGCGGATGGTCAGGGGGACCTTGGTTTTTCCGCCGAACATGTAGCGTAGCTTGGCGGCCTGGTTGCAGAGCTGGTCCATGGCCAGGGACATGAAGTCCACGTACATAATCTCTACCACCGGGCGCATGCCGGTTACGGCGGCTCCAATGCCCGCTCCGACGATGGCGGCCTCGGAGATGCCGGTGTCGCGGATGCGTTCTTCGCCGTATTTGTCCATGAGGCCGCGAGTTACGCCATAGGCTCCGCCGTAGATGGCGACATCCTC
>DAOVKO010000028.1 GCA_030631725.1 Actinomycetes bacterium
AATCCACGGCAGCCATCGGAGACCACCACTACCCTAAAAGCTTCTTTCAGAGCGGCCAGCACGGTTTCCTTCACGCAGTAGTTGGTGGCCAGACCAGCCACGAACAGCCGTTCGATCTGTTGGCCCCGCAGACTCTGGGCCAAATCACCCACATCAAAAACGCTGTAGGCCTCCCGGTCCTTTTTGGTCCCTTTGCTTACCACCGTTGCGTGCAGCGGCACCTGCAGTTGCGGATGAAAAGCCGCGCCGTCCGAACCCGCCAGACAATGTTTGGGCCAGGAACCATCCACAAACTTTGGCTCGTTGCTGAAGCTCATGTGCCCTGGCGGATGCCAATCTCGGCTAAAAACTACCGTGGTGAATAATTCCTGCAAACGGTTGATAACCGGCACGACTTCGTCGCCATCGGGAACGGCAAGAGCTCCGCCGGGACAAAAGTCCTTTTGAACGTCCATCACAATCAGGGCGTCACGGGCGGTCATCTCCCCTATCTCTGAGCTCTTCTTTTTAGCCATTACTCGCTCCGTATAATGCTTCTAATCATATTCAAAATATCATCGCCTCAGCCCCCTGTCAAAGCATCAATGCCGCCCTGCTGCATTAGGTTTCCGAAGGACATTTCGTGTCGCCGAATCAGGATGCCAGGTCCTTTGTTTAGCCCCCAGGTTCATCCTGGGGGTTTCTTTAGTATTTAGCCCCCGGTTTCCGACCACAGGTCCCTACGGGAAGGACGCTACGCGTTACCGGGGGTTTATCCCGGCTCCGCGCCGGGGTCTCTTTTCTTACTCTGTGCCTCTGTGGGGTTTCCCTCCTTCGTGGTAAATCCTCTGCATTTCTTTCTGTATTTATCCTCCTTAGGCCTCAAGCCTTTCTTTGTGCCTTTCTTTACACCGTGATTTCCACAGAACTCTAATGCACTCATGCCGCCTTGCCCTAGCCGGATAACAGCCGTTCATAAAGCTTCAGATATTTCGGCACAATCAAGGATTGCTCAAAAAGCTGTTGAGCACGAGCTCTGCCGGCCTGCCCCATCTTGGCCGCCAATTCCTCATTCTCAAGGATCTCCAGCACGTGCTTGCTCATCGATTCGATATCACCGACCTCGTCCAGAAACCCGCTCTGTCCCGCTGCCACCACCTCGCTGAGCCCCCCTACGTTCGTGGTAACCGTCGGCACTGCGCAGCTCATGGCCTCCAGCGTTACCAGCGAAAAGCTCTCAAGCTCCGATGTCAGCAGTAAGACGTCCGCCAGCGGTAAAAGATCTTCTATGGCTTCCTGTTGACCCAGAATCCAGGTTGCATCCATCACCCCCATCCGGTCCGCTTCGCTCTTGACCAGGGAAAGTTCCGGCCCTGAGCCTATCAGAAGCAGCTTGGTCGGCAGCTCCTGCCTGACCCGGGCAAAGACCTTTACGACATCCGAGCAGCGCTTTATCGAGCGGAAGTTCGATATGTGCATTACGATCTTTTCACCCGGCTGGGCAAAATGCTTGCGTCTGGCTTGGTTGGCCTTCTGTGCCGGCTTGAGCTTGCTGGTGTCCACGAAATTCGGAATCACCTCGATGGGTATATCAAGGTTGAACTCCGCCAGTGTCCGCTGGCGAAGGTACTGGCTCACTGCCGTAACCGCATCGCTGCCAGCTATGGCAAAGCGGGTAATCTCCCGCAGCGAAGGGTCGGCGCCTACCAGAGTAATGTCCGTGCCGTGCAGCGTCGTAACCGTCCTGATCTTGCCGCTGAGCATTTCCTGAGCCAACCGGGCGCAGATCGAATAGGGCACCGCATAGTGCACATGCAGCAGGTCCAGCCTTTCCCGCACGGCTACCTCCGCCATCTTTGCCGCCAGGCTGATCGTAGCCGGACGGTGCTGAAAAACCGGATAATCGATTACCGGGACTTCATGGAAATAAACATTGTCGTGATAAACACCCAGCCTGAAAGGCATGGCGTAGGCGATAAAGTGCACCGTATGGCCCCGATCCGCCAGAGCCACGCCCAGTTCCGTAGCCACTACCCCCGAACCGCCATAGGTCGGATAGCATGTTATGCCGATGCGCACGCTTTCAACTCCATAAGTCCACGGGATCCGATATCTCCGCTGGTTGGTGCATAAAGTATGGCTCGCCGTAGATTCTGCCGATTAGTCCCCCGAAATAGCGGGCCTTCGCTTCCCAAAAGCCCATAAACTCCTTCGACGATATAAAGGTCGCCGGCCCTTTGCTCCCCGTTTGATAAAACTGCGTTGAAAAAGCCATTACCGCCCGCCGCTTGGTCTCGAAGTCCTCCGAGATGTCCACCACGAAGGAAACCTCCTTGACAAAATGTTCCGGGTAGTAGCACAAGCGTTTGATCTGATGACGCTCTTGGGCGGTTTGGTACTTTACCCGCCCCGCCAGCCAGGCTGCATCGGACACCAATTGCCCCCCGCGATAATGATCCGGATGCCGATCCACTTCCAGACCTGCCAGCACCACCTTGGGCCGATACTTGCGAATAACCTCGACCACCTTTCGCTTGGCCTGCGGATCCTCCGCCGACAGTTCACCGTCGGCAAGGGCCAGATTCTCCCGCACCGTCAAGCCCAGAATCTCCGTCGCCTTGGCCGCCTCCGCTTCTCGCTCGCCTGTCGAACCCCGGCTGGCCATCTGCCCCGCCGTCAGATCCACGATGCCTACCTTATGCCCCAGCCGCACCATCTTGGCGATCAGCCCGCCGGCGTTCAGCTCGGCATCATCCGGATGGGCCGCGAACGCTAAAAGGTCCATCTCTTCGGTTCCGCTGCCTTGACTCATCCTTTCTTCTCCATTGCTTTTTGTTTGCCCCCATCGGCCCCGAAGTCCAGATACATAAGCCGATGACGAAAATCAAAAACATCCACCCCCCGGATAATCTCCTCCAAAACCCCCTGCCCATAGTACACCAGATACCCGAACAAAGAAAAGGCCCTTTCCTGAGGCTTACCCGCCGGTCGAAGGCTCATGCGTATCCGTTCATATTGCCGTCGGCTTATCTGCCGGTCTAGATTCACAAACTCCAGACCTCGTCTCAATAGCCGTTCGATATCTCGCCCGACGCGTTTGGAAATCTTGTCGGCGAACCTCTGGGCCGAGCTGTCCTGCTCCTTTATCTTTCGTGCCAATTGCTCCAGACTCCGCCCTGCCTTCTGAGCCAACTCCAGCAGAACTTCTGCTCCGGGCGCCTCGGCCTTTGGTTCGGAGACATCCTCGCTCGCCTCGCCTTCGGCGAGCAGGGCCTGCTCAGTCAGTCCGGACTTGGCCATCAGCCGGGCGATCTTCGGCTCGATCAAAGTCATTGATGCCCTGGGCCAAATCACCGGCATACTCACCCCCAATTGCTCGTACAAACCGCCCAGTTGGGCATAGTATGAAATCTCCCCCGGCCCAGCCACGTAAGCCACCGTCCCCAGCAAACAATCTTGCACCACTGGCCGAAGTCCAACCGAACAGCTGAAGCGCTCCGGATGCTCCCCGCCCAGATCACTCAGATCCTTCAGCGTATAACTCTCAGATGTTCCTACGGTGATCTTACCTTCTCCAGCCACTATGCCTTGCCGCCGCCCCTTCTCGACCAGATAGACCATTCCCCGCCCCTGGCTCTCGATCTGCGGCTCATACCCCTGTTCGCTGAGTTTGGCCGTGCTCTTGGCGAATGTCTCCTGCAGCTGGGCCAGGCTGGCAATTATCCGCCTGAAGATTTGACCAGCCCGGCTGTACACAACATACGGTTCAAGCAGCACCAGCCCCTGTTCTGCAAACAGCCAAGCATAAATCCGCCCAAACCATTGGCCCCAGGGCTCAGAAGACCGCGGCTCATAAACCGCCTGCCACTGGGAACGAAACTCGCTCTGGGGCATCAGCTCCGCCAATTGCTCGAAGGCCTCCATCGCCGCCTCTTCCACCCGCAGATTGCAGATTTGTTGTTTCTCGCCCAGATCAGCCCGGATGTGCCGCAGTTGGCCCTGCCGATCCATCCACGTGCTCGCGTTGATCTGCTCTACGTTCGTATCCTCCGAGGCGATCCAGAACACCGGCACCACAGCCTTGCCCGTTGCTCCGCTAAGATACTCCGCCAATTTTATGGCCGAGATAGCCTTGTACACGCTGTACAATGGCCCCCCGGCAAAGCCCGCCTGTTGACCCGTAACCACCGCCAGTGCTTGCCCATCCCCCAGTAGCCGGGCGTTTTCCAGGGCCTTTGTTCCGGCGCCTATCTGCTGGTTGTATTCGACCAGGGCCTCGCCAAGCCCTGCCCCGACCTTCAGCTCATCGCTCAACCCCTCCACTCGCGCCCGCAGGGCCTGCTTATCAGCCGGAAAGTATTTGTAGAACGTCCCCAGCTTCTGTGCCCCTGCCAGGTAGTCCAGGTATATCTGTCGCCGAGCGTATATCTGTCCGGCGTCTAGCAGGCTCAGCCTAGTCATCTTTGCACCCCATGATAATCAGCCTCGGCGAATCGCTGTCCTGCTCGTGTCCCTCAAAGTCTCCCCACACCCCTTCGACCCTCAGACCGCACCGGCCGAACATCTCTTCGAGCTGCTCTCGGCTATAAAGCTTCACCGATTCACTAAAGCACCCCTGGCCGCTTTCGCTCACCATGCGAATCTGCTTTTCAACGCGCCCCTCTTCGGTAATCCGCCGACGCTGTTCGATAACCCAGTGGCCGTCGGTTACTCGGCTGTAAGGCTCGAGAGTTCGGCGCAGCTGGGGTTCGTTGATATAGTCCATCCAAAATACTCCACCCCCTCTAAGAGCACCACTAGCCTGGCGGATAACACTAAGGTTCTCCTGATCGGTGGGAAAGTATCCAAAGGAGGTAAACAAAAGAGTAGCGCAGGTGAATTGATTCTGGAACGGCAAATAGCGCATGTCAGCCCGAACCAGTAGGGCCAAGCTGTTGGTTTGGGTCAAACGACGGGCAGTCTCGGACAACAGCGCCTCGGAGCGGTCCACACCCACAGCCAACTCAGCCTGGCTGCTGAAGCGTAACAGATGCCTGCCGGCCCCGCAGGCGATGTCCAGAATTCTTGACCGAGCCTTTGACGGAGTCTGATTCATGATGAAATCCGCTTCGTCTCGAGCGGCGGCTTCGTCGCGATGAGCGTATACCCGTAAGTAGTCTCGCTGAAAAGCTGAATCGTACCACGGCCCACACCCGGCATGGGCCCCGCTGACCTTGCTCACTTGATTCCGTGCTCCCGTTTGTACTGCGTCCAGTTTCGTTTGAGATCCACGAACTCTTCGAAGCTGCCGCACAGCAGGAAAGGGTTTTCCCGCCGTTCCTCGCCGATGGTCGAGCTCGGCCGCACACCGTAGTCATGTCCCGGCCAGACTTCCACAGCCTCGTCCAGCTTCAGCAATTTGCCGAACAGACTCTCGTATTCCGCCCGGGCCCCAGCCCCGAAATCCGTACCGCCCACCTTGCCCACAAAAAGCGTGTCCCCGCTGATCAATTTGTCCTCGGCCAGCAGGCAAATACTGTCAGCCGTGTGCCCGGGAGTATGGATAACCTTGACCTGCAGTGAACCAACTTGAAGAACATGGCCATCATCGACGCCCAATTGGCCGCGAGCGGCGGAGCAGACATGGGCTACGACCTGGGCCCCAGTGGCTGAGGCGATCCGCTTGCTGAGTTTACTGTGGTCGTAATGCCCGTGCGTGTTCGCTACGTACACCACCTCCAGGCCATGATCACTCACCAGCGACAGCACCTTCTTCTGATTGTACGACGGGTCCACCAGCAGAGCCTTTTTCGACTCCTCGTCACCCACCAGGTAGCCGAAGTTACGATCTCCTCCCACGGCAATTTGCTCGAATATCATTGCTATCCCTTTCCAAGGGCCATTCGGACACTCTGTGTCTGAGTATTCTAGTGTTTTGGCGTTGTTTTAGCTAGTCCACTGGCCAAGAAGGGTGCATAAGAGTTCTGTGGATCATCCTATATTTAGCCCCCGGTTTTAGGGCCCCCCAATCGCGAAATATCGCGATTGGGGGGCCCACCGGGGGTTTCTTCACTTCTAACGCCCCCAGGCTGCGTCCTGGGGGGCCTTCTAATGCCCCTCCCCATCGCGCTGGCCGCTTTCCGCTCTACGCTTTGCGCTTCACGTCTTCCGGGCCCTAGCACCGCGATTTCCCCAACACGAAGTGTCCTTCGGAAACCTTTATGCCGCCGGAATAAGCGGTTGACTGTCCGCTATAGCCTCAGTAGCATAGACAGCCCGATTGCGACCGCAGGGGACTTTTCTCTGCTGGTCCGGTGTCTTCTGTACTTCTAACCCCGCGGGTATGGTATGTTTGCGGTCATTTCCGACATTCACGGCAACCTCGAGGCCCTGAAGGCCGTCCTGGACCGCATTAAACAGCTCGATATCTCCGAAGTCATTTGTTTGGGCGATATTGTCGGCTATGGCCCGGACCCCCTCCAGTGCCTCGACCTCATCGCCCAGCACTGTGAGCAAACGGTCATGGGCAATCATGACTTTGCCGTCCTCTACGAGCCCGCCAATTTCAATATCGGTGCCGAGCAGGCCTGTTTCTGGACCCGCCAGGAACTCCTCGACGACTCGCAAACCGAGCGGCGCCGAACCCGGACCCGCTTTTTGGGCTCCGCACCGGTAAAGGTAACTCGTGATCAAATGAGCTTTGTCCACGCCTCGCCCCGCCGGCCCATCAATGAGTATATCTTTCCCGACGACGTCTATTCCAACGTCAACAAGCTCACCAGCATCTTCGAGCGCGTGGACAGTTTTTGCTTCGTCGGTCATACCCATTTTGCCGGTGTCTTCCTGCCCGACCCCGATTTCTACAGTCCACAGGAATTGGATGACCATTTCGATTTCAACACCGCAGCCCAGGCCGTCATAAACGTCGGCTCCGTGGGCCAGCCCCGCGACCACGACCCCCGGGCTTCCTTCGTCACCGTCGACAAAACCCAGGTAAAGTTCGTTCGTGTCGAGTATGATATTCAGACGGTAGTCGATAAGATTCGTGCTATCGATAAGCTTGACGATTTCCATGGCCTGCGCCTTCTGGAAGGCCGCTGATCCCGGAGCATCTCGTGGATGCCAAAAAGTTCTTGTTAGTGTTGGCCGCCTGCTTCCTGATACTCTTCCTCCACAAAAGGATCGGCGACTATCTCTGGCCCCCGGAGACCGAAAAGCCCCCAGCAAAAACCACCGAAGCTCCGCAAGACACACCCCCTGACGCAGTGATAACCACTCCTGAGCCCACACCTCAAGCGGATCGCGAAACTAAGCCCAAACCCGGCAAAGTCGCCATCCAGCCCCAACTCATCCAGGGACGGAATTTCATACTTGTTGTCAAAGATGCCGACCAACTTCAAGAACAGACCGTCTTGTTGGGTTCGCGACAAAGAGGTTCCGGTTTCAACCTTGAGGTCCAGTTAACCACCGACGCTGCCTCTATCACCCAGGCCTGGCTCACCGAGTTTGCCGGCGACTCCGACGAATACAAATATGCCCAAAGCCCTTACGGCCAGGGACGCACAACGCCCGTAGGCCTGCTCAGCCCCGTAGCCGGAAGATTCAAACTACCAGAAGACGACCAAGCCCTTCCCCCTTGCAAGTATTCCCTGGCCACCAGCCGCCTGCTATTCATCGCCCCAAAATCACAGCAGAACCAGCCCGGCCGTCAAGTCTTGGCCGCAATTGATGCCTTCCCTTGGAAACTCGCCGAACGCGGAAAAAACTGGGTGCGCTTTGAAACTACCGTTCAGTTGTTACAGGCCGACCAGGACAAAGTCCTCGCCGAACTCACCCTGCGAAAAACCTTCACCGTCCTCGAAGAAAGCTATGACCTGCAAGTGAAAATCGAACTAACCCTTTCCCAGGACTCAGATGGGGACTACACCATCGAATTGATCCAGGACGGCCCCACCGGTATGGGCCTCGAATCCGCCCGCGGCGATATGCGGGCCGGAATCTACGCCCAGAGGGGCACCAAAGGCGTTGAGGTCAAAACCGTTTCCTATGGCGGTATTGAGAAGGAACCAGGCGGCGTTGCTCTCAGCGATCCCACCAGCGGCGACCTGCTCTGGGCAGGGGCGATGAACAAGTTCTTCGGGGCTTTCCTGGTTCCCGAATCAGACTTCACCGCCCCGGATAATCCCGACGCTCCCAAGGTTGCCTCTGTATTCAAGCAGGTCCGTATTCTGCCCATTCTCAACCCCGATACCGGCAAAGCCGGCAACGTCCTCGCTCGTCTGGTAGCCCCGGCCATCCAGCTTCGACCCGGCCAGACCAGGGACCTGAACATGAAACTCTTCTTGGGCCCAAAGCAGCGAAAGCTGCTCAAATCGGCTGAATATGCTCGCCTTGGTTTTGTCGAGAGTATTCAATACCGAGCGTGTTGCGCTTGGGTCGTTTTAGCACCGCTAATGTTCATTATCGCGAGGATAAGCACTGCTCTAATGTGGATCTTGGGGCTGATCTATTTCCTAATCCCCAACTATGGTGTGGCCATTATCCTCCTGGTCGCTTTGGTACGCGTGGGTCTGCATCACTTTACCAGGACCTCCCAGATGTCCATGGTCCGCATGAGTAAGATGGGCCCGGAAATCGAAAAGCTCAAGAAAAAGTACGGCAACAACAGAGAGGAGCTCGGACGGGCTCAGATGGCCCTCTATAAAGAGCACAAGATCAACCCCCTCAGCGGTTGTCTGCCCATGGCCCTGCAGATGCCCATTTGGATTGCTCTCTTTTCCGGGCTCAACACTGCCGTGGAATTGCGCCACGCCCCGTTTTTCTGGTGGATCAACAATCTTTCCGGCCCGGATAATATCACCGCTTACTTCGCCGGCGGCCTGCCGGCCGAACCCTTGACCACTCTGCCCCTCTTAGGCCCTATTTGGGGCCTGAATCTCTTGCCCATTCTGCTAGGCGTAGCCTTCTTCCTCCAGCAGAAATTCACTCCCTCTGCCGGTGCCGCTGCTTCCCCGCAGGCCCAACAGACCAAGAAAATGATGTACTTCATGATGGCCATTTTCCCTCTCATGCTTTACAGCGCCCCCTCCGGCTTGAATCTTTATATCATGACTTCCACTTTCGTCGGAGTTATTGAAAGCCACTACATCAAGAAGCACATCCGCCGGCAGGAAGAGGCCCAGAACCAACCCGTCGCCGGCTCCGGGGCCACCAAAATCAAAACCCTGCGCCTAAAGAAAAAATAGCCCCTGCCCCCGGAGGCTTGACCAACAGCCCAGAAACCGCTAAACTAACCACTACCTAGGCGGTGGGAGTAGCTCAGTTGGTTAGAGCACTAGGTTGTGGCCCTAGGGGTCGTGGGTTCGAATCCCATCTCTCACCCTTATTTTGAAAGAAAGGGACAAAAGCACAGTTCGTGCTCCATCACGAACTCAGCGGTCCCAAACCCCTCCGGCAATTCCGTCTTGGTCGTATGTCAGATAACCCTCGGCCAGAGTACTTAGACCTCCAGGATCGGCCCGGGCCCGGAGCGGGGAGCCAAGTTGACCTGATATTTCCCCTCAGCCTTAGTCTGGGCCAACTTCAGGGCCAACTCAGGCGTATTGTTGTGCTCGCTGAGATGGGCCAGAGCCAGGGTCTTTAATCTACGACTGCACTCTCGGGCGAGCTTGGCCGCCTCGGGATTCGACAGATGTCCGCGCTTTCCCGAGATCCGCCGCTTGAGCCAAGTCGGATAGTCGCCGGTTTTCAAAAGCTGCGGATCGTAATTGGACTCCAAGAAAGCGGCGTCCACACTGTTGAGCCACTCCGGAAGCTCCTCAAAAATGTGTCCCAAGTCCGTGAAGATGCCCAATCTCTTTCGGCCTTTTTGGACCACGAAGGCCACCCCGTCGGCTCCGTCATGAGGAGTCCGCAGCGTATGGACCTTCGTTCGGCCGAAACTCAGTGTCTGCCCCGCATTGAAGTGCTCTACTTGGCTGATGGGCCCAAGATTCTCGGCTGCCACCAGCGTTCGACGAGTAACATACACCGGCAAATCGAACTTTCGATGGTAAATGCCGGCACAGCGGATGTGGTCGTTGTGCTCATGAGAGATAATCAGGGCCTGGACCTTGTTGATATCCCGTCCGTAGTGAGCCATCCGCAGCTGGGCCTGCCGCCCGCTGATACCCGCATCAAACAGCAGCCGTGCATCCGAGGTCTCCACGTAAATGCTGTTGCCGTTCGAGCCCGACTGTAAGGAGAAACTTATCATCCTGGGCCGTCCCTGACCTCAACTTACCAGCGTAGTTGCAGCACCATCTTACAAATCAATGCATCTGGACCTCGCAGTTGCCAATACCGCCGCGGTAAAAGTTGAACTGCACGTTCGGATGGTCGGCCAGCAGCGACATGGGCACGGAACTGTCCGCAATCTTCTTGCCGATCATCAGCGTCGTCAGCCGCATCCCGAAGGGATTGTCGTGGCGTCCCAGATGCCAGATAGACACCTTCTCAGCCTGCCAGGTCTGCACCGGGCCCACCGTGGCCGCCTGTCGAAGCACGCTGGGTATATTACCCGCCGCACTGGTCCGGGCGTTCTGAATCAAGGTCAAGGGGTGCAAATCCACAAACCTGGTATCCAGTTGACGATACTCCTCCGGCGAAGGCGGCTCATCCGTGTACTTCCCCTCGCGTTTGGGCGGCTCGTTGAAGGCCCAGTGCTTGATCTCACCTTGTCCGCCCTGCATCACCGCACAGCGAACGCCCTGCCAACTGGCTTTATAGTCCGACAGGTCGCCCATCGGAAAGTGCAGGTTCTCAGCCGGCATCTTCAGGCTCGCCTCTATCCTGTCGAAGCACATCTCTTTGTCCGCCTTGGCAAAGGACATCGGATAATCCTCCGCGACCGTCTTGCCGTCCACGGCCCATTCGTCCATACCCCAGAAGTGGGAGTCCTTCAGATTCAGCCCCATATCGTTGACCATCCTGGCTACCAGCGGCAACTGCTCGGTCGGCCCGATAGGACCGCAAATACCTACTGGATTATCGGCGGTGGACTGCCGCCAGGCATCAATATATTCCAAGCCTTCGGCCAGAAACAGCTCTTCCAGACTGTCGTAAAATACAACCTTGAAACCCTCCCGGCTCATCCCCAGCAGGTCCTCGGCACTCAGCTTGGCTGCATCGGTGAAGATTTCCTTATCCAAGGTGGTGTAGTCCCACCATTCGGGGGCAATAATGCTCAAAGGTCTAGCCATAGTCGGTCTCCTATGAATACCTAGTGCGAGTATCTATAACCCCAGACTATAAAGATTGGCCCGGCCGATTGCAATACCAATCGACTTGACAGTTACAATTGCCGCTGCTAAAGTAACCCAAGGCTTGGTCTCCAGCGGTTCTGGTTTGCTGCTGGATTTGACTGGCCGCTGCCGGGCAGGTAGCTCAGTTGGTAGAGCGAGGGACTGAAAATCCCTGTGTCGGCGGTTCAAATCCGCCCCTGCCCATTTGCCAAGCAACACTCCGCTACGCATCTATCCCTCTGCTGGCTGCTAATACCGAGTACATTCCAAGCCGGGGGGCTGCATCTGCCTGCGGATTCTGGTATAATGGTGGGGAAAAGAGATAGCCGAAGGGCGAATCTCCGGCTTTGGCAAGCTGGGCGAGGCTGGCGTTCAACGCTGCTGCCAAACCGATAAGTCCAAATACAGGAGCGATGCGAACCATGACAGTTGATGAGCAAAACCAGTTAATAAACACAGTGGCTCCGGCCCTGAGGGCACTTTTGGCCCAGGATGGTAGGCTGGGGCTGGTGCGTTTCAGTGAGTCGGCAAATGTTGAGCAGAGCTCGTTGGCACTTGAGCTGGCTCCTGAAGCGTCAGCACAGCAGATTATAGAAAGTTTGGCTGCGTCCATTCAAGCCGTCCGAGTCCCGCTGAAGTCTGTTGGCATCAAAAACCTGGGCGTGTTTAGCATCGTCGAAGACTATATCCGGCCCGGGCGTGTTGGCGGAATGGTAGCTCTAGTTACCGGCGGGGCTCAGGGCGTCGGTCTGGGAATCGCCCAGGACCTTGCGGAACAAGGTGCTTACCTGGCGTTGGCAGACATTAATGAGCACGGTGCCCGCAGCGCCGCCCAGCGGTTGTGCAAGATTCATGGCCCCGACTGGGCCAAGGGCCTGGCCATCGATGTTACCGACAGCGAGTCCGTCGGCAGAGCAATAGATCAGACCGTTCGTGCATACGGCGGACTGGACATTCTTATATCCAACGCTGGCGTACTGAAAGCTGAGAGTGTGAAGACTCAAGCGGCAAAGGATTTTGAGCTGGTCACCGCCGTGAACTACAAAGGCTACTTCCTTTGTGTGCAGAAGGCCGCAGCGATACTGGCCGTCCAACATCTGGCTAAGCCGGACTATATGAGCGACATTATTCAGATTAATTCTAAGAGCGGGCTGGTGGGCTCGAAGTGCAACAGCGCATATGCCGGCAGCAAGTTCGGCGGAATCGGACTGACTCAGTCGTTTGCCTTGGAATTGCTTTGCGATGGGATCAAAGTTAACTCCATTTGTCCGGGCAATTTTCTCGACAGCCCGCTGTGGTCTGATCCGCAAAACGGTCTGTTCGCCCAATACCTGCGAATCGGCAAAGTCCCCGGAGCCAAAACCGTCCAAGACGTACGCAAGGCCTATGAAGCCATGGTGCCGATGGGACGCGGCTGCGATGTATCCGACATCATGAAGGCAGTGTACTACCTGATCGAACAGAAGTACGAGACCGGCCAGGCCATTGCTGTTACCGGTGGTCAGATAATGCTCCGATAGGCACAACCCCCTGCCAGGAATCCATCTTATACCGATTCCACTTAATTCGTGCGTTCGGCCAAGCTGAACCCGACGATCGACATCGGCGTTGTTGTTCAGTCTGGCTTGACAGAATGCTTCTATGGATATGATCGCTTGATTCGCGCGGGCGCATTAATTAATCTGAAGTGGTATTATATTTAGCCCCCGGTTTCACCGGGGGTTTGTTTTTCTTACTTTGTGCCTTATGAACTTCGTGGACTTCGTGCTAAAAGCAAAGGCCGAGGCTTCAAAGCTCAAGCCCTGACTACTCAAGTCTCAAGTCTCAAGCCTCAAGCCTCCTTCTTACTCTCCTTCTCAATCAAATCAGCCACTGTGGGTTTTTCGAGGGATTCGCCCTTGAAGATTCGCTCCACGTCGGTAACGTCGAGGGTTTCGTATTTGAGCAGGGCCTGGGCTAACTGCTCGAGCTGCTGGTGGTGTTCCTTGAGTATCTCCTCAGCCTTCTTGTAGGCCTCATCCAGAACGGTCTTGATCTCCTCGTCGATAATCCGGGCCGTCTCGTCCGAGTGCTCGCCCGGGCCATGCACATCGCCCCACGGCGTCTGCGAAGCCTCCCTTGTGTGCCGCACCAGGCCCACCTTCTCGCTCATCCCCCAATCGCAGACCATCCACCTGGCCAGCATCGTGGCCTTGCGGATATCCTCGGCTGCGCCTGAGGAAATATCATCGCAGAACAGCTGCTCGGCGGCCCTGCCGCCCACAGCTACCTGAATCTCGCTCATGGTCCGGCGTTTGGTCCATAAGTGCCTGTCCTGCTCCGGCAATTGGAACGTCGCCCCCAGGGCCTGGCCCCGCGGAATAATCGAAACCTTGTGCAACGGCTCAGCCTCGGGGAGAAGATGGGTTATCAAAGCGTGCCCCGCCTCGTGATAAGCCGTAACCTCCTTTTCCTTCTCGTCAATAACCTGGCTCTTTCGTGCCCGGCCCCAGTGAATCTTATCGCGAGCCTCTTCCAGGTCCGACAGCTCCACGGCCCCCTTGCCGGCCATGGTCGCCCCGATAGCCGCCTCATTGATAACCGCCGCCAGGTCCGCCCCGGCCAGCATCCCCGTCCCTCGCGCCAGCCGGGCCAGATCCGCCTTGGGCGAGAGCTTAATTTTGCGGGCATGGACCTTGAGAATCTCCAGGCGACCCTTGATATCCGGCAGCGGTATATATACCTGCCAGTCGAATCTTCCCGGCCGGGTCAGGGCCGGGTCCAGAACGTCGGCTCGGTTTGTGGCCGCGATTACAATCACCTGATCGCTGCTGTCGAACCCGTCCATCTCCACCAAAATAGCGTTCAGGGTCTGCTCCCGCTCATCGTGTCCGCCGCCGCCGTTAAAG
>DAOVKO010000093.1 GCA_030631725.1 Actinomycetes bacterium
AGCACGGACTGACAGCATACACTCAAGCTGGCCTGGCCGTTGATCAGGGCCAAGACCTGGACGGCATTGTCAGCTCGCCTGACGGTTCGGAGCATTTCAGTGGCTGCTTTGGTGTTGGAGGCCGGGACGTCCCTAGTGGCAGTGGGGGGTAAGAAGAGGTCGAGAAGAATTACATCGGGCTTCTGCTTGGCGCAGTATTTGAGGCCCTCGGCGGCGCAACAAGCCTTGAGCACTTTGTAACGGTGCGCTCGGAGGACCCGAGAAATGTCGTTGGCTAACGTGCCGTCGACGTGGGCAACCAGTACGAGGGGGCTATCAGATGCGATCACCCCGGCCTCTTGCTTCTTCTCTCCCTTGAGAATAAAGCAATGCCGCAAGTAGGTTTTGCGGAAATACCCACCTGTTGAGGGCTAAGCGGCAGATGTGCTTGTTATTAGCCCGGCAGGTACTCCTTCTCCCAACTGTGTAAACATTGTATCACAAATAGAAAAGTCAGTCAAGGAAAAAATAAAGTTTTTGAGGCTAGGAGCAGTTCCGAAGCCCCATTCGTAGTGGTTTATCGGCCGCTGCGAGCCGCATATAGGGCCCAAACGGGGGTTTAATGGGCAAATAAGAGTGTTGGGGGTGAATTAAAATGGCCCTGAGGAACACTGAAAACTCGGGGCCGCCTCCAGCAGGGGGCGGCCCGATAAATTGAACAACGGTGATTGCCAGCGTAAAGGGCAGGCCTTAGACGAATGCTAAAACATGCCGAGAACGCGACCGGATTCGTCGAGGTCGACCTTTGTGAAGGCTGGTACGGAGGGCAGGCCGGGCATGGTCCGCATGGCTCCGCAAAGAGGATACAAGAAGCCGGCACCTACACTGGCGCGGATTTCGCGGATGGGCAGAGTGAAACCAGAGGGGACACCCTTGAGCTTGGCGTCGTGAGAGATGGACAGGTGAGTCTTGGCCATGCACATTGGCAGCTTGTCGAAGCCAGCCTTTTCGTAGGCGGCTATCTGCTTTTCGGCAGTGGGTTCGTAGGATACTCCGTCGGCGTTGTAGATCTTGGTGGCAATGGCGTGAATCTTGTCCTTTATGGAGTCGTTGACGTCGTAAAGGAATTTGAAATCCGCGGGCTGTTCGCAGGCCTTGACGACGGCTTCGGCTAGATCAGTGGCCCCGGCACCACCCTCGGCCCAGTGGCGAGAACAGACGGCGTCCTCGGCGCCGGCGGCAATAGCGGCGTCTCGGACCATTTTGATCTCGGCTTCGGTGTCGTCGGTAAAGGCATTGACGGCCACAACCACGGGAATGCCAAAGAGTCTGGCAGTCTTGATGTGGTGCTCCATATTGCACAAGCCCTTTTTGAGCAGGTCGAGGTTTTCGGTGGTATAGGCGGGGTCGAGGGGTCGTCCGGGGATTACTCGAGGCCCGCCACCGTGCATCTTGAGGGCTCGAATGGTGGCGACGAGGACGACGCAGTCGGGGACGAGGCCGGAGGCTCGGCACTTGATATCGAAGAATTTCTCCATGCCAATGTCGGCGCCGAATCCGGATTCGGTGACGACGTAGTCGGTGAGCTTGAGGGCGATTTTGTCGGCGATGATGGAGCTGTTTCCATGGGCGATGTTGGCAAATGGCCCGGCGTGGACAAAAGAGGGCTGGCCTTCGATGGTCTGCATGAGGTTGGGCTTAACGGCATCTTTCATAAGGACGGTCATGGCCCCGGCGACTCCAAGGTCCTTAGCGGTGACGGGGTTGCCGGCCTTGTTGGAACCGATGACGATTTTGTCCATACGCCGGCGCATGTCCTTCAGGGAGCTTGACAGAGCCAAGATAGCCATGATCTCGGAAGCTACGGAGATATCGAATCCGGTGGCTCGGGGGCGACCGTCGACGGATTCGCCGAGGCCGACGATAATGTTACGAAGGGCGCGGTCGTTGACGTCAACGACGCGGTTCCAGGTGATGGCATAGGGATTGATGTTCAGACGTTTGAGTCCGAGCTGCTTCATGCGCTCGTCGGAGAGGACGTCCTCGTGCATGATGCGGGCGTCAATGGCGGCAGCTAAGAGGTTGTGGGCAATGCTGACGGCGTGGATGTCGCCGGTAAGGTGGAGATTGAACTCCTCCATGGGAATGACCTGAGCGTAGCCACCGCCGGCGGCCCCGCCCTTGATGCCGAAGGTTGGGCCCATCGAGGGCTGGCGAATGCAAAGGATCAGGTCTTTGCCGATAAGCCCCAAGGCCTGTGCCAATCCACAAGCGGTGGTGGTTTTTCCCTCGCCGAGGGGGGTGGGGGTGATGGCGGTGACGTCAATGTACTTGCCGTTGGGCTTGTCTTTGAGGCGTTCAAGAATGTCCAGGGAGACCTTGGCCTTGCCTCGCCCGTAGGGCTCGAGCTCGTTTGGGGTGATGCCGGCCTTTTCGGCGATCTGCTCGATGGGCAAAGGTTTGGCGGCATGGGAGATTTCGATGTCGGACGGAACTTTCGTACTCATGGATATCCTCCGCGAAAAGTAAGCGACAAATAGACAAGCGGGCCGGGCCGAGCTACGTAGGCCAAAGGCCGATTCTCATGCTAAAGTCCTGCCATTTTGCGCGCCAGGGAAAGTAAAGCAAGGGTTTTTCGAGTGTTTTTGACAAATCTGCAGGTTCGAAGGCCCCCCCAGGCTGCGTCCTGGGGGCGTTGGGACAGCCAGTGGAACCGGGGGCTAAATAGGTGGCGTTATAGTCTTAGGCAAATAAGAGGCAAACCAGCCGGATTGGAGGGATGAAAAGGGCAACAGAAAAGGCGATCTGGCCGATAATAGGTAAGATAGCAGCGGTAAGAATTATTTGACCCGGAAGGTAGGGGCCTATAGAATCCCGGCAGAAACGGGACACGTCGGAAAAGAGGTAAGTGCCGAGCTGAAGGGTAAATATAGTAAATGGGCGTGTGTAGAGGTTTGAATAAGAGCTAATGAGCACGGACAGAGCGAGACAATTCAAGAGAGGCTGCTTTGTTGCCGGATGGCTGTTGTGGACCTGCTGGGCGGTGGTGCCGGGCGGTTGCGGCTGGCTGGGAAGCGGTAATTATGTGAAGAATATCTCCGCGGCTGATCCGGAAGTGGCGACCGTGGCAATGAACAAGGCGGCCCAAACGAAGAGCCGAGGGGCTATAGTGCCGCTGGTGAAACGCTTGTATGATGAGGACCCGGCGATTCGACTCTCGGCGATCAGGGCTCTGGAGAACATAACCGGAGAAGATATGGGCTACCGCAGCTATGAGCCTGAAGTCAAGCGGATAGCGGCTATCAAGCGCTGGGAGGCTTGGCTGGTAGAAGAAGGACTGGCAAGCGAGCAAGAGGATTCCCTAGAGGAAAAGGATTAGCCGTGGATTACGGAGTGCTACTTGGTGCAGGGCGAATGGGCAGGACCGGCGGACAAATAGAAGCCACAAAAAGGCAAGAATAACATGGGACGTCGTGAAAATCTGAGTATCCATTCGGACCCCGTAGAGCTCCGCCAAGTGCGCTCGGCAATAGAGGCTGGAGGCACCCGGGTGGGTTTCAACAAGAAAGATTGCCATGCGATGGCCCTGGCGGTGGATGAGGCCCTGGCCAATGTGATTAAGCACGCCTACGGCGGTGCAGCAGACAAGAAAATCGAGATTGAGATTGAAGAGCTAAACGAAGAGGTTAAAGAACAAGGTTTGAAGGTAAGTATCCGGGATTTCGGCAAGGCGGTGGAGATATCGAAGATTAAAGGGCGCAAGCTGACGGATATACGCCCGGGGGGTCTGGGTGTGCATATAATGCGCAAGGTAATGGACAAAGTGGTCTTTGAATGTCCCCCGAGCGGGGGGACGCTTCTGCGAATGGTAAAATATCGGCGTAATGAGCAGAAAAGGAAAGAGACTACAGACTGAACCAATTCAGCGGTAGTTGGAGAAAGAAAATGCCCACAGCAGATCGAAGCAGTTCAGATATAGTCAAACAAGTGCGACATTTGTCCGAGGCGGTGGCGGTGGACATCAGCGGAGACGTGGATCTTCAGCGTTCGCCAGCCCTGCGGAAGACGCTGGCGAAACTAATAGAAGAGACTCCCGGCCGACTGATACTGAACCTGAAAGAAGTGGGATATATGGACTCTTCAGGTGTAGCGACGCTGGTGGAGGCCCTGCAGCGAATCCAACGGAAACAGGGACGACTTCTACTTCATTCGCTGAACCCCCGGGTGCAGAGCATATTCGAGATTGCCCGGCTGGAAAGCATATTCGAGATATATCCTTCTGAAGACGAGGCCCTGAGAGCATAGAAAAAAAGGGATTGGTCATTAGCTATTAGCTACTAATCATTTGTCATTGTCAGAGGGATAGAGGGACAAGAGCAAAGAAAGTAAGCAAATTGCCAGAAAAAGACTATGAACTATCCGGACCGGCGGGCTGGATAAGCCAATTGGGGCGGGGTCTGATCGATGCGGCGGTTTTTGTGGGAGGGATGAGCATTCTCCTGGGGCAGACGCTGAGCTGGAGCCTGCGGAGCCTGGTTGGGCGGAAGGGGAAATCAGCCCGGGCCCGAGTGTTCAAACAGATGGTACGAGTGGGGGTACGGAGTATCCCGATTGTTTTGCTGATTCAATTCTCGATCGGCTTTATTTTGGCCTTGCAGATGGCCCCGGAGTTGGACCGCTGGGGACAGGTGGAACAGGTGGCCAGTATTAATGCGGTGGCGGGGTTCAGGGAGCTGGGGCCTTTGATGGCGGGGATAGTGCTGGCGGGGTTTGCGGGGGCGTCGATCGCGGCAGAGCTGGGGACAATGGTAACCACGGAAGAGATAGAGGCCCTGCAGGTAGAGGCGATTAATCCGGTGCGTTTCCTGGTGGTGCCTCGTGTGCTGGCGACGGTGATCATGATGGTCTGCCTGACGGTGCTGGCGGATTTGACGATGGTGTTCGGAGGATTCGTAACCGGGGTATTGCAGCTGGGTATCAGCCCTGCTCGCTATTATCATTTGACGCTGGAGACTTTGACTAATAAGGGTTTTTTGACCGGTTTGATCAAGGGGGGGTTGTTTGGTTTGCTGATCAGCTTGATTGCCTGTTATCAGGGGTTGTCGGTACGGCCGGCTGAGGGCTCGGAAGGGGTGGGACGAGCAACGACGGTAACGGTAGTCAGGTCGATTGTGGCTTTGGTGGTGACCGATGGGATATTGACGGCGTTGTTTTACGCCTACGGATTCTTTGATAAGTAAAATCAATGCGTAGCATCCTTTGGAAATGCAAAATGACAAGAAAAACGCCAGACCGGAGGTCGGAGACTGTAGGAAATCAAAAACCGTCTTCCTCCAGCCTATAGCCTCCAGCCTGTTTGAATTTTGATATTGATTTGTGTGGTTTGGAATGAGTGAACAAGAACCGATTATTAAGGTCGAAAGACTGATCAAGCGCTTTGGGGAGCAGACGGTGCTGAATGGGATCGATCTGGAGGTATACCCCGGCGAGACCATGGTAATCATGGGCGGTTCGGGGTGCGGCAAGAGCACGCTGCTGCGGATAATGATCGGTTCGATCAAACCGACGGCGGGAAAGGTGATGGTGCTGGGCGAGAACCTGGCGGAGCTGAACGAAAGGCTGCTGGATGAGCTGCGCAAGCGAATCGGGATATTGTTTCAATCGGGGGCCCTGTTCAACAGTATGACCGTGGGGGAGAATGTGGCTTTGCCGCTGCGCGAACATACGAAACTGCATCCGGACGTGATCGATTTGCAGGTTACGATCAAGCTGAACCAGGTTTCGCTGCTTCAGGCCCGGGATAAGATGCCGGCCCAGATATCGGGAGGGATGAAGAAGCGAGCGGGTCTGGCCAGGGCCTTGGCAATGGACCCGCAGATACTGTTTTATGATGAGCCCAGCGCGGGTCTTGACCCGGTGACCTCAAGCCAAATCGACGAATTGATTATCAAACTGTCCAAAGGGCTGGGGGTGACCTCGGTGGTGGTTACGCACGAGATGGATTCGGCCTTTCGAATAGCCGATCGTATCTGTATGCTCAATCGTGGCAAAGTGCTGAAGGTCGGCAAGCGGGAGGAGTTCGAGGCCCTGCGGGATGCTGAAAACGGCCAGGGCTTCAGCGAGGATGAACTGCTGATGCGGCAATTTCTTCGAGGCGATGCTGAGGGTCCGATAAGCAGCGAAGAGGATAAAGGTGGCTTCTTCCAGGAGCTGGGGATATTCTCGCTGCGGTAAGATTGGATGCTTGAGGCTTGAGTAATTGGAGCAGGATGAGTGACAAAAGATCAGGCAAATGAACTGAAGGTGGGGATCGTGGTGCTGGTCTGCCTGGGGCTGGGGCTGGGCGTGGCCTTGGCGCTTTCTAACTGGGAACAGTGGTTGGAGCCGAAGAACACGTTGACGTTCAAGGTTCCGTATCAGGCGGGAATCGGAGGGATCAAGGGAGGCTGGCCGGTGACCATCGGTGGGGTGGAGGTAGGGAGTGTGGAGAAGATTTGGTCGGTGCGCGAGCCGATCGATGCGGAGGATATAGAGGAAGAGGATACAGAGGAAAAAGTAAGTTCGAAGGCTGAGGGATCGCAGGTGACCGGTGAGCACGAGGCCCAGAAGCCGCAGCAAGAGTCTGAAGCTGCTAAAGAGACAACGACGACCTATTCGTACTTCAGGTTCACGGTGCCGAGTAAATATGAGTTGTACGAGGACTGCGAGCTTACGCCAGCGAGCCAATTGATCGGCGGGGCTGGGGAGCTGCTGATCAGCGATTTCGGCAGCAAAGGGAAACTGCTGCAGGATGGGGACGAAGTGTTTCGCAAGGATCTGGGCAAAAGCAGTATGGCTGCGGTGATGGATAGGGCCCAGCAGGTGATAACCAAGGCGCAGGAGGCCATGGACAGAATCGGCAAGATTACCGAGGATTTCAAACATGTCTCGGGCAACGCTCGAGAGATGGTTAGCGTGATCAAGCCTCAGTTGGAAAAGACAATGGCCAACGTGCGGGCGGCTTCTGAAGAAATGAAACAGGCAATGCGGGAGATTCGCTGGAATCCGTGGCGGCTGTTGCATAATCCGAGCAAGCGGGAACTGCGGACGCAGAATATATTGACAGCAACGAGAGCTTACAGCAGCGGAGCTAGCGATGTGTATGCGGCGATTGGAAAGATCGAGGGGCTGTTCGATGCCCGGGGAGATGATATGAGCAGCGATGATCCGGATTTGATCCAGGCAATCGAAGAGCTGAAAGCGAGCATGGCTAAATTCAAGCAGGCTGAAGATGCGTTATTAAAACGCCTGGGCAAATAGAAGTAAAAAAAGGCTTGAGGCTTGAGCGTGGGGAGTGGGGGGGTTAGAGTTCTATATTTTCCAGCATAAGTAAGCGGCGTTTGAGAGGTGGGCCTTGGGGTGCGGAGAAGCCGCCGAGGCCGCCGCTGCAGAGCAGTACGCGGTGGCAGGGGATAATCAGCGGTAGAGGATTGCGGGCCAGACATGAGCCGACGGCTCGGGCCCCGGCGGGTGCGCCAATACGCTTGGCTAATTGGCTGTAGGTTGTGGTTTGGCCATAGGGCAGGTGAGCCAGGGCGGTGAGGACTTTGCGAGCGAAAGGAGTCAGTGGCGTCAGATCGAGGCGGGCAGTGAAGCATACTTTGCGGCCCAGAAAATAATCGGCGAGTTGAGCAGCAGTGGTTTTGAGCAATCGCGCAGTCGCAGCTGGAGCTTTAGAAATAGCTAACAAGTTGAGAGTAGCTGGCGGCTTGGATTTGGGCCAACAGATGCGGCGCAGGCCTTGAGTTGAAGCAATCAGACGGAAGCGGCCGAGGGCCGTGGGAGCAGATAGGGTAAAGAGCTCTTGAGGACTCATAATTCTGGGGATTATAGCGACTTAGGTGGGATTAGTCATTAATTTGGAGATTGTTGGAAAAAGTTCTTGATTTAAGTTCCAATCTATGCTATATTTATGAAATCTAGCAAGGCGGAGACGAAGCTAGTCAAATACTCGCTGGCACTAGGTGGTTTCGGGAGAAAAAGGGTGACTG
>DAOVKO010000038.1 GCA_030631725.1 Actinomycetes bacterium
CGGCATTGCCACCGCCTTCTACGATGGGCATTGCGGGTACATCCCCCGCGAGCAGTCCCACCGTGCCGTGTATTGGTATCCCCGCGGCACAGTCCTCACCGACGCCTCCGAAGGTGCCGGCGGCGAACCCACCGGATACGTCGTGCCCTAACTCTACCTGCTTATGCTGGTTTTTTGGTTCTTCTCACAGAGTTGTCATCACCCGCCAAAACCCAGTTCCTTCAGCGTTACCACCGCCTCTGGCGAGTACCCCCGTTCCACCGATACCCGATAATTCCTAAACTCCCGCCGGATCGGATAATTCTTGCGCAAGCCATCAAAGTAAGCCCCCCTATCTGGACCCTCTCGGCTAATAGCCTGCTGCAGTTTTTCATGATCTGACCGGATACCATACGCCTGTTGTACCGCCCAATTCAGCTGCTCCAAATACCCCGCCCCTACTTCTGGACCATCCAATTCTTTGGGCTGCGTATCCAGCTCATCTATCCTGGGCATCCCCGGCCAACCGTAGCGCTTGGCCAAGGCCTCGTACAGCATCAGAGTCCCCGCCACCTTCCCGTCATACGAATAGCCGGCGATATGCGGCGTGGCTATATCCGCCCGCTTCAAAGCCGCGTCCGAGACCCGCTCTACACTCTTCTCGGCCTCATACACATCCAGCACCACCTGCCCCACCAGCCCTTTGCCCTTAGCTTCCCACAGGGCTCCTTCGTCCACGACCCCACCCCGGCAGGTGTTGAGCACCATCATGCCCCGTTTGCCGATTCGTCTTAGCCAATCTCTATTTACTAAATTCAACGTCGGATATTTCCCCGCAAAGGTCAACGGCACGTGCTGCGTCAATATGTCCACCCCCTGCAAATCCGCCAACTCCACAAAATCCAACTCTATCCCCGCATCCTTCAACGGCGGATCGTTTATCAGCGTCTCCATCCCCAGAGCCCGGCACTTGGCCGCCACCCGGGAGCCCACCTCTCCGTGCCCCACGATCCCTACCCTCTTGCCTGCCAACTCAAATCCATCTCTAACTGCCAGCCTTAGCAGCGCCGCGGCCACGTACTCGGCTACCGAGTTGGCATTACATCCCGGCCCATAGGCAAACTCGATCCCTGCACCTTTTAGATACTCCTGATCCACATGATCTGTCCCCGCCGTCGCCGAGCCCACGAACTTCACTGCCGTCCCCTCCAGCAGTTCGGCATTCACCCTGGTAACGCTTCGAACCAGCAACACATCCACACCTGCCAAATCCTTCTTGCCTAAGCCCCGCCCCGGCCCGCGCACAAGCTCCGACCGCTCGCCGAACAATTCGCTTACCAGCGGCATATTCTCATCCGCAAAAATCTTCATTCATCACCTCACCACTTCTAACCGCTTCGTTTCTTGCCCTCTTCTTCCGAGCCGGGTATTATCAGCCAAACGGCAATTTCCCACAAGCAGTAACCTCGCCGTTTCTCTGGAGCCTTCCTTCTATGCCCAAACAGTGGCAAATCTGTCCGGATTGGCCGGGCCGCGACGACTTGGCTCGCCGACTGCGAGTCTCACCAATCCTCGCCCAGCTGCTCCACCACCGAAACCTCGACCACCCCGATGCGGCACGCAGCTTCCTTCAGCCAGCCCTCAAGGACCTCGAAGACCCCGCTTCTCTGCCCGGCGTAACCCCCGCTGCCGACCGCATCTGCTGCGCCGTCGACCGCCGCGAGCGAATCTTCATCTATGGTGACTACGACGTCGATGGCCTCACCGGCACGGCCATCCTCTGGCACTGCCTGAAGTTGGTCGATGCCGATGTCCACTGCTATGTCCCTCACCGCATCGAGGAAGGTTACGGCCTGAACTGCCAGGCCATCACCGACCTCGCCGGCCAGGGTGCAAAACTGATCATTTCCGTTGACTGCGGCATCAGCGCCTTCGAGCCGGCTAAGGTGGCCGCCGACGCCGGCCTCGACCTGATCATCACCGACCACCACCGCCTCGATTCGGATTTGCCCGCTTGTTGCGCCATCGTCCATCCCGCTCTGCCTGATACACACTATCCCTGCCAATACCTCTCCGGCGCCGGCGTAGCCTTCAAGCTCGCCTGGTTCCTCGCCCAGCGCTTCAGCGACCGTAGCAACGGCCCTTCCTCGGCTTTGCCCACACGCGTCTCGGACTCCTTCCGTGAGTTCCTCATATCCGCCACCGGCCTGGCCGCCCTTGGCACCATCGCCGACGTCGTGCCTCTCACCGGCGAAAACCGCATCTTGGCCGCCTTCGGGCTCAAAGGCTTGGCCGGCTCGACGTACCCCGGTATCCAGGCCCTGATCGAATCCGCCGGCCTGACGGGCTCGGCGCTCGATTCCTATGACATCGGCTTCAAGCTCGCCCCCAGGATCAATGCCGCCGGACGAATGGGCCACGCCCGTCTTGCCCTCGATCTGCTCACCGGGGCAGCCAAGGCCCGTGCCGCCAAGATCGCCGCTTATCTCGAGCAGCAAAATCGACAGCGACGCAAGGTCGAAAAGGACATCACCGACCAGGCTGTTCGCCTCGTCACTGACCAGAAGCTCGACACCCCCGACACGCGCGCCTTCGTCCTGGCTCAGCAGGGCTGGCACGCCGGCGTGATCGGCATCGTCGCTTCACGCATCGTCGGCCGCTTCCATCGACCGACGGTCATGATCGCCGTCGAGGATGGCCAAGGCCAGGGCTCCGCCCGCAGCATACCCGGCTTCAACATTTTCGAGGCCTTCCACGCCTGCCGCCAATACCTCACCACCTTTGGTGGCCACGCCATGGCTGCCGGACTTACCATCTCCGCCGAAAACATCCCCCCCTTCACCGAGGCCTTTACCGAATACGCCGCCGATCATTTAGACCCCGCCGACCTTCAGCCCGTTCTGCGGATCGATGCTGCCGCTTCTTTGGACATGATTACCGAGGAGCTCTTGATCGACATCAACCGCCTGGCCCCCTTTGGCCAAGCCAACCCCCGCCCCCTTCTGGTTACCGAAGCCTGCACCGTCGTCGGCGAGCCCCGGGCCGTGGGTAAGACCAAGAAGACTCTCCAGTTCACTGTCGCCCGCGACAAAACTACCCGCAAGTGCGTCGCCTTTGGCCAAGCCCGCTTGCTCAAAAAGCTCGCCGCTTGCCAAACCGTTTCCCTGGCCTATCGCCCCATCCTCAACGAATTCAACGGCTACCGCTCCGCTGAGCTACAAGTCGAAGACATGCACTTCAACGAGTCTGCCAAATAAGCTGCGTAATCAGCGCAATCAGCGTCTAATTCTGTATTTCTTTGCCTGTAATCAGTGTTCATCAGTGAAATCTGTGGCTAAATTCTTTTCTTCTTTACAATCAGCGTAATCTGCGCAATCAGCGTCTAATTCTGTATTTCTTTCTGTATTATCCACCTCAAGCCTCACCCCTCAGGCCTCACGCCTTTCTTCAACCAATCCTCCAGATTAGCTGCCAGGATCTCCGGCTTGCGCTGCTTGAGGATATGCTCGGCAATCTTCTTCGGCACCTTAATCTTGGCCATGGCCTTTTCCACCCGCCCCCAGAGCTGATCGCGTTTCTTCTCGCTCTTAGCCAGATACAGCTCCGTCACCAACTCCCCCAGCTTGGTCAGTGTCTGCCCCGGCAAATTATCATAATACTGCTTGATCACTCCCTGCTGATATGACGAATGCTCCCGCTTAGCCATCAATATCTCCGCTGTTACATGTCCACCAATTCCCGCCTGCTCAAGAAGTACAGCACCTTCCGCACCTTGGCCACTTGCAAAATATCTTTCACTGCCCTGCCGTACATTTCCATTTGCCATTCATACTTCTTCGCCCGCTGGGCCAGGGCCTCCTTTGAAATCCTGTCCGTTTTGAAATCCACAATCGTAGCGAGCCCATCTTCGACGATCAGGGCATCGATAATCCCCCGCACTATCAGCCAATCCTGGGGCCCGGCAGCCTCGGCCCCTTGCCCCAATTCCCCAGGCTCAATAGCCAGCACGAACGGTATCTCCCGATATACCCTCGCGGCTTCAGCCCGCATTGCTTTACCAATATCCGTCGCAAAAAAACTCGCCGCCCCCTCGATATCCAGCACCGCCACAGGTTCCTCCCCCAGCAGCCCACGCGCAACCATTTCTTGTGCCTGCTTCTTCAAATCCCCCTCATCGCAGGCCCGCCCCAGGTCCACCTTCTGCATAAAGAAATGATTAATCGAGCCGATCTGGCTGGCCGAGGTTCCCGCCCCTTTCTCTGACACCACCTGGGCCAGCCCGGCTAACTCTCCCCTCTGTCCGAATTCTTCAGACCGCTCCAGCTCCTCGTCGGCCTGGCCCTCAAACAGCCGCTTGCGTTCGCTCGCCGTTATCACTGCCGGCAGATCCGCCAGCTCCTCATACGGGTAAGGCTCATCCATCAGGGCCAGGCTCGCCGCCAACTCCTCATCTGGCTCAGGCAACTCTTCACTTCTCTGCAGCTCGGCAATTTGCCCCAGCGTCAAGCCCCCCCGCCGATGATGCCTTCCCCTGTCTTCGGCAAAAATATCCGCCCCAAATTTCCCCGCCTCATGTACGCTGACCACAAACGTAGCCTTTCCGCTGTAAATCTCCGGATGCTCCTGCTCGCCTGCAAATTCCAGCTCATCGGCCTTCAGCGAGGCCAGTGCCGGCACCAACCAATCCAGCCTGCTTCGCCCAGCCGCCAGTTCAAAACCCCTCGGCCGATCAGCCCCGCTCAGCTCTGCCTCTTTAGCGCCCATCCCAAAAGGCTTCAGCTTACCAGTCGTCCCTGAACCGATCAGAATCAAATGTTCCCTCGCCCTTGTCAGCCCCACGTAAAGCAGCCGCATCTCCTCTGCTCTTACCTGCCGTTCGATATTATCCTTGGCCAAGACGTACCCCAGCGTCGGATAAAAAATCCCCCGTTCGGCATCTATACACTGCATCCCCAAATACCGCTGGCGATCGAAAATAATCTTGCCTTGGGCGTCACGGAAAATGAACCCTTGGCTGAGCCTCGGCAAAATCACCACCGGAAACTCCAGCCCTTTGCTCTTGTGTACGCTCATTATCCGCACCACGTTTTCCGCTTCGCTCAATCCGGGGGCTACCCCTAAGTCTGCCTCTCGCTCTTTCAGATCATTCAAGAACTGCAGGAACCGCCTTAGACCCGTCCGGGCAAAATCACCGAACTGCCTCGCCCGCTCGTATAGCTTCAGCAGATTCGCCGCTCGCCCCAATCCGCCGTTCAATCCCCTCACGTACTGCAGATAGCCTGTCTGCTGATAAATCTCCCAGATAGCCTGGGCCAAGGGCACCTCCCGCACCAGCCGCCGCCAGCTGTTCAGCTGCTGCCAAAATTCACTCAACCGCCGGGCCAATTCATCCCTACCTTCTCCTGCCTGAGCCAATTCAAAAACCACCTCGTGAAAAGCCTCTTCCCTATCAGCCAACCTCATCCGGGCCAAATCGTCGGCCTCGAACCCGCCTAGAGGGCTCCGCAGCACCGCTGCCAACGGTATGTCTTGCAGCGGATTGTCCAGTATCTCCAAGAGGGCCAGCACGTCCTGTATCTCAGTTGTCGCGAAGTAACCCGTCTCCGCATCGCTGTACACCGGAATATCCATTTGCCACAGCACCCGGGCAAAACTCTGGGCATGTCTGCTCGTCACCCGCAGCAAGACCGCAATATCCCGATACTCAATCGGCCGCAAGCTCATCTGCCCCGTCGCCGAGTCCTTATCCATCACCTCAGCCCGCTGGGCTGATTCGTCCAATCCCATCAGATGCCTTATCCGCTTCCCCACCAGCACCGCTTCCTGCTGGACCTGTTGAAGCTCAGCCTCCGATGCCTCCGTTTCGGCCTCTTCCAGCTCATGCTCTTCTTCGCCGTCGGCCTTCTCGCCCTTTCTCTGCTGACTTAGGAAATGCACCTCCACCGCGGGTCCTGCCAGCGTCCGCCCGCCTGCCCCATCGAGTTCGGCATATCCCTTTTGACCCAGTCTCAGCCGGGCATGGTCGTCGTAAGCCACACCCCCCAGCTGGGCATCCATCAAACGCTCGAAGAGCAGATTCACTGCCTTGATCAACCCTGCCCGGCAGCGGAAGTTGCTTTGCAGATCAATCACCCCATCGCCGTCCTCATCAGCTCGGCCCAGCCTGGCTGTGAAAATCCCCGGCTCCGCCAAACGAAACCGATAAATGCTCTGCTTAACATCTCCCACCGCAAAAAGATTGTCCTGCTTTTCCGGACTCAGCTCCCGGCTGACCAGCAGCAAAATCGCATTCTGCAGCGGATTGATATCCTGATACTCATCCACCAGCACGTAGCGGTAGCGATCCTGCAACTCCTTAGCCACCACCGACGGCACCAGTTCCTCAGCCTGGCCATCATTGAGCAGCTCAAAACACTTCCGCTCTAGATCACCGAAGTCCAGCCGATTCTCTCGCTGTTTGGCCTGCTCGTATTTGGCTCCCAGCCTTTCAGCCAACTCCAGAATCATCCGCCCATAAGGCCCGCTCTGCTCCAGAGCCTTTCCCTGCTGCTCTAGTGACGCCCCCACCAATTCCAGCAGCTTCTCCTCACTCAGCGTCGGCGACGCCTCACGAAATAAATCCTTTATCTCTTCAATCGCAGTCGCAGCGATTTCATTATCCGTTTTTGGTCGACGTGGGACGCGTTTGACAATCAGCTCTTCAATTCCCCCCGCCAATTTATCGAATTCCCCCCTTCTCGTCTCCTCACCCAGCCTTGCCCAACCTTCTACACGTCCCTCCAGCAATTGAGCAAAACGGACCACCATAGCCAATTCGTCAATCCCCAGACCTTTCACTTCTTCCAACTCCGCCAACTGCCGAATCTTCTGGGCATTATGCTCGCACAGAATCCTCCGCTGCTCGAATTTCTCTATCAGCAGTTCCCCGTAAGCCCGCAGCATTTGCTTGCTCGGCCGGCCACCCACCGTCTCCATCCACTTACGAGCCTTCTCACACCACTGCACCGGCCCAACTACGCTGCCCAAAAAGTCGCTCAATTTCATTACCACCTGGCCCAGCCTGCCGTCATCGCCGCCCCCGTATAAATCCACCAACTCTGCAAAGACCTCACCGTCTTTGCCCTTATCCAGGTATAGCTCTTCGAAGACCTGCTCCAGGGCCGCACTTTTGACCAGCAGGGCCTCGTCTGCATCGATGATCGTAAAGTGCGGATCAAGCCCCGCCCGGGCAAAGTTTTGCCGCAAAACCGTTTGGCAGAACGAATGGATGGTCGAGATCGCCGCCGTCGAAACCCGTGCCGCCTGCCGGGCCAAGTGTTTGTCTCCGGGCCGCTGCTGGGCCAATTCCCGGATAATCCGCCCGATACGCTCGCGCATCTGGGCCGCCGCCGCCTCCGTAAAGGTCACCACCAGCAGCTCATCTATCCCGCAGGCCCCCTCCTTTCTGCTCAGCAGTTCCGCGCAGTGCCTGGCCAGCACCTCCGTCTTACCCGCCCCGGCTCCGGCTGATACCAGCACACTGCTGCCCTCGTGCCGGATAGCCTCCAGTTGCTGGAGAGTCCACTGTATCGGCTCAGATTTGTTCGAATCCGATTCGCTCATTTGTCTTGCCGCATCTGCTCCAGGGCTTCGGTATTGTTGGTTATCACCAGCTTTTTATGCCTATCAACCAGCGGATCAATTCGGCAAACCGACCGGTACTCACAGTAACTACAGGGCACGTTTCCCGCGCGCCGATAAGGCTCAACCCGAATCTTCCCCGACAATATCTCGTGCCCCAGCCGGCGTATCTGCTTCTTCCCATAGGCCAGCACCGTTTCAAAATCTTCCGGCTCAAGCCCATCACCCTGCCCCTTGTATAAACTGCCGTCTTGTTTGATCCTGCCATGAACCACCTGCAGCTTTCCCGTTTCAGTCTTGTCAATCAGGGCCAGCTTGTCCGTCCGAAACAGGCCCCGAGGTCGCGACCTGATCAGCAACTCATCCTCGTCCAGCTCTTGGCCCAGTTTTCCCTTTTCCACCCCCGCTCCTTTGAGCGAAACATAGAACCCGCCTATCGGCTCGATTACTCCTGTGCCCAGTACCTCCGGGCCAAGCTCCCCCACCGCCATCAGGTAAATCAGCAACTGCAGGTCCAGCCCATAATAAGCATCACTGAGCCTAAACTTTTTTTCCCGGCTGCGCTTGTAATCGTAGAGCACCGCATAGCGCCGGCTGCCTTTTACTTCGTTGCCCTGGGCCAATTCCAGCAAATCAATAATCCCTCGTAGCTCCATTGCCTGGCCCGGCCCCAGAGCAAACACGAGCGCCGGCCAACCCTCATCCCCAAAGCCGAACTTCTGCTCCACAGCCACTGGATACAATTGGCCCAGCCCGCTGCGAAGGTGCCCCCCCGCTACCGCCTGGCTCAGGTGCCGCTGCATATAGCCCGCCAAAAACTGATTCCGACCGCTGGCCAGCGCCGGCTCACGGCCGGCCAATTCCTCAACCAACTCCCCGGATATAGCCACGATCCGTTTGACGGCCTCTTCTTGACTCATCTGGGCCAATCGCTTGGCCGTGCCGATCAGTTCTCGGCCCAGTATCTCCATCGCCTTATGGTACAACCTGCCCAGGTCCACGTCCTCAAGTTCCGCATCGGCCCGCTGCTGCAGTTTCAGCAGTCGCCCGGCAAAATGCTGAAACGGACACGACGCAAAACTCTCCAAACCCGTCTTACTGCTTCGCACCGTCTGTCCCAAAAGCGCCCCCCGCGTTTCTGTCTCTAAATACGGACTGTTCTTATACAGCAGGCTCGACAGAATCTTCTTTACCTTATCTGATTCACCATGTCGGCTCAGCCAGTAATAAGCGCCCAGCCAGCGTCGCTTTATGTCTTCCGCCAAATCTTCCAGGCCGGCCCGAAAGCGCCCCGCCAGTTTCCCCGCCAGCCGTTCCGGCGTAGTCGCCAAACCAGGACCATCATTTCCCCCTTCCCCGCCCAAACGTCCAGGCTCCAATCCCGGCAGTACCCGTACCACCTCAGCCACAAATGGCGAAACATTCAGGGCCTTACCTTTCTGATCCGCGGCCGCGTATGATATCCACAGGTAATCCCTGGCCCGGGTCAGGGCAATGTAGGCCAACATCCGCTCGCGATAGAACAGCTCCTCAGCCGTCGGCCCCAAGCTCAGCCCTTGATTCTCCAGCAGCTTCCGCTGGCGATCCGACAGCACCGAATCTTCGCCTGCTGATTGCGGAAATACTCCTTCGTTCATCCCGATTACAAACACCGCCCGCAATGTCGGGTGCCTGCTCCGCTGAACCGAGCCCACCAAGACCTGATCCAGCTTCGGCGGCACCAGACCCAGCGTAAAATCCGCCATCCCCGCTTCTAGAATATCCTTAAATTCTCCCAGCCCGATCTGTTCCTCTCCCAGCACTGCCACCATCTGCCCCAGCAGCTCTCCCAGGCACTCCCAAACCCGCCGATGCTGCTGGGCCAATTCCGTCCGCCCCTGCCTCTCGGCTCTATCTGCCCAACTGCTCAACTGCTCCGGCACCCGCAAATGCTCCAACAACTCCACGATCGCCCCCACCCAGTCCTTCACCGTCTTCTTTTGCGATCCACCACCGGCCCACTCGCACCAGCGCCCCAATCGCTCCAGCATTTCCCGCCGCGTCGCATTGATTTGAGCCAAGTCTTCCTCCGCCCCCTCCTCAGCATCCTCTGCATCGCCTGGTAGGACCATGTGCCCCCCAAAGCTCCAATCATCATCCCACCAGCTCCGCGTCCCCTTGATCCCGTGGGCCAAGATGTAATTCTCCAGCCGATCCAATTGCTCCTGTTCGATCCCCAGCAACCCCGTTTTCAACAAGGCCCGCACCGCCTGGACCGAAAAATCCTCTTCCACCACCGCCAGCGCACTCCGCACCACTTGCACCAGCCCATGATGGGCCAGGCTGTATCGCCGGTCGATAAAGAACGGTATGCCCTGCTCAGCCAGACTCCCCGCCAACAGGTCGTCATAAGCCGACAGGTCCCGCACGATCACTGCCATATCGCGGTAGCGCAGCGGATCCTTCCCTCCCCGGCTCAGCCGCACTATCTGGCGCACCACCGCTTCAACTTCACTCCGCCGATCCGCCGCCTCTCTCAGTGTTACCTTGGATACTGTCTTGCCCTTACCCTTTCCCGGCCCAAAAAGATGCTCTTCCAGGCCCGCCAACTCCGGATGGCTAGCCCTGCTCGCCTTTGTCAATCTCAACGGCTCTTCCACAGCCACCCCTGCTTCGGCCAGCCCTTCGAGCAGCTTCCGGTAGGTCTGCTCCGTCTGCCCGAATAGCCGCAGAGGATCGTTGATTTTGAATTCTTTTTTTCCCGGCGTGAATTCCGGCTCCAACAGCAGACAGATATCCATGTGCTCGCTGCTGCGGGCCAACTCCAACAGCACTGCCATTTCCTGACCCGTAAAACCGGCAAATCCATCCACCCAGATGCGGGCCCCCGCTAACCACTCCGTTCGCTCAATCCTCTCAGCCAGCTCATCCAAGGCCCCAGTCCGTTCCAGACCATGGCTCTTGGCGTACTCCCGATAGGCCTCAAGCAGAATGGCCAGATCGTTTAGCTTATCGCTGAGCTCCCCATTGCCCAGCCGCTGGGCTGCTTCGAGCAGTTCGCTCGGCTCAGTTCGCTCGCCCAGCAGTTCCTTCAGATTCTCCAGCAGCTTTCTCACCAGTCCCGCCCGCCCGATAAGCCCACCATAGACCTTCAATCGTCCCGCCTGTTCTTGCAGTACGTGCCGCAGGATCATCCGCTCTCCCGCCGGTGGGATTATCCCTTGGCTTTTACCTACTTGGCCCAGCACCTTGTAGGCCAAGCGCCGAAAGCTCAGCACTTGAGCCCGAAACGTTCCCTTGAGTTCTCCCCCTGCCAAAAGTGCCCGTTCCATCTGGGCCGCCGCCTGTTCCGGCACCAACAAAACCAAAGCCCGCCCCAGCGCGCATTCAGCCAACTCCGCCCGGATACTCTCCAGGCAGTGATGCGTCTTACCTGCCCCCGCCCTGCCTAATACAAAACGCACCGCCATCCTTGAGCCTCCAGCCAACTTGATTCAAAAGGGCCAACTTACCCGAAATTCGGGAGTTCTTATTTGGCACTCTAACAAAACATGGGACTAACCTGCCAGAACATTGTCATTCCCATCTTCATATTCTAGCCCCCAGGTTTATCCTGGGGGTTGCTTTTCTTACCTTGTGCCTTTCTTCCCTCTGTGTCTCTCTCATAGCGATTCCACTTGATTTGCGCGGGCGCATTAACTAATCCGAAGCGGCACTACTTTTGCCGCTCGGCAGTCGCGTCTTAAGAATAACCAATAACAAATGACTGATGATTAATAACCAATAATGATGTTTTCCCTCTGCCCCTCTCTTCTTCCTCTCCCCACAAAAAAAGCGGGCCAACCGTCAGGCCAGCCCGCTTGCAACTACAGCAGTTTATGCAACCATCACCGCCCGGCTATTTGCCTGGCCTTGGCGATTACCTGTTTTAGACCCAGCCCCACATAGTCCAGGATATCATCCGCCGTCTTGCCCGATTTCGGGAACCTCCCCACGTACATGCAATCGACTCGGCAATTGTCCAGCCCCGCTCCTATTTCCGCCACCGCCGAGCCCAGCCCGCCCGTATAGTTATCCTCGATGCTCAGCAGCTTGCCCGAGCCCGTGCTGGCCGCCTCGATAACCGTCTGGGCTCTTAGCGGAAAGCTGTAGCAATCGACCAGGCCCGCCTTGATCCCTTCTTCGGCCAGCGCAGCGGCCACCTTCTTGCCCAGGTGCACCATATATCCGTTGGCCATAATCGTTAGATCCACCCCCACCGCCAGCGTCTTTGCCCCGCCCAGCTCGAATTCCGTATCCGCACTGTAAAGCAGCGGCAGATCGCTCCGCAGCGTTCGCAGATAGCACATCCCCGGATGATCGACCATCAGTTGCGTGCATTTGTAAGCCCCCACCCCGTCGGACGGGAAGAAAAAGGCCATCCCCGGCTCGCCGTTACCTTCCGGGTCTGCCGGGAACGATCGGAAAAAAGCCACATCTGTTACCCCCATTTGGCTGGGACCATCGGGCCCGAGCGTTACCCC
>DAOVKO010000126.1 GCA_030631725.1 Actinomycetes bacterium
AACATGTCGCCCTTGTGGTGCAGCGGGGAAATGAGCTTGACAGGCGAGCCACTGTCAATTGATGCCAGCACCGCCGCTACGCCGCCAAGACCGACGTCGATAACGTTCTGAGCCAGGGCTGTGGGCATCCTGGAACCACCGCCGACTCTGACAATTTCCACGTCAGCGATCTTACGCCCATGCTCTATCAACTCGTACAATTTGCGATCCTTAACCGTTTTCAGGCATATCCCGCTTTGCTGAGCATGTTTTTCAGCACCATCCAAAGCGACAAATAGCCCAAGGTGGTGATCGTGCCCTACATGTCCGACCTTGATAGTGGGTATCCGAGTTGCTCTATCTTCAGTGCCAGCATCATTCTGACAACTACAAAAAAGCACGACGATTAGCAATAACAGCGTCCAATAGGGAATTTGATTCATGACTAATCCCTCCCTGTTTTTTAGAACCGGTAAAAGATCTTCATCACCAGGCCTAGATCGTCTCTGTAAGTCCTGCTGCTGTCGAGGTTGATCACTGCACCAATCTTAAACGATGCGCCGGGTGCAAATTTCCAGATTACTCCGGGAACGATATCGTGGCTGAAGCCCTTGGACTCGTTGTGCTCAAAGTTATATTCCAGTACCGGCCAGAAGGTCTTCGAAGGAGTTAATATCACCGCGGCATTGACTTGTGCGGCATCTGCCGAGCGGTCTTTGGTAAAAATATAGCCCGGATTCAGATGCAGGCTGAAATCCTTCCAGGCTTTTGAAACCTCGGCGGTAAGCTTCCAGGAATACTGGGACGATCCAAGCTTACGCTTAGTGTTGCCGGTAGGGAAATAATACCAGAGATCAACAGCAATGCCAGGGATGTACTTGCTCTCCTTGACGCAGTTCCACTTTTCGAACAAAGCAATATTGCCGAAACCTTCGCTGGTGTTGACTGTGCCGCTAACGTCAATATCGTTCCAGATGTAGGGCACGCACAGGCCCAGATGATGATTTTCAGCCCAGCCGTACTTCATGGTAAGAACGCCTTTTGTCTTTCTGTTGTGATCGTCTCCCAGATCGTGGTAACGGCCGCTGCTGTCTCTTTTGTCGTCATAGTCAAAGTATTGCAGCTTCATAGCCACAGAAAGATGCCCCTTGCCCACGGTTTTGGCGGTTCTGGTCTTGGTGAATAAACTTATACAATATTTGCCGATCCATGGATCTGTAGTGGCTGCAATGGACTCACCTGGTTCTTCATTCAATTCGGCGCTGTCGTTGGTATCAGGACCTCCTTTCCCACCCGCCAGTATTTCTTCGGTCGTCAACCAACCCCCCGGATCATCCCACGGTTCTGCTTGGCCAAATGCTGTCGGTGTCAAGATCATTACGGCTAACAAGGCGGTCAGGATTGTCCTAGATAACACAATGCAGTCCTTTACAAAAGATACTCCACACTTGCCCACCCCGCACGCGGAGCGGACACCTCAACGCAATTGCTCAAAATGGAAATACTGGGTCAATAGTCGGCTGGGACCAAAGGAGCCCGAATGACCGTCGCTGCTGAGGCTCGGCCGGCATTGACCAGCTCACTGTGGTGCAACCATTGCACCGCTGGGGCAGCTCATTGATAAGAATAACTTATCAGGCCACCTGCATAAGTGCTGTCAGCCACGGTCATCACCTCCTTTCCGGCGAAAAAGAGCCCATCCCCCCTATTGGCGGAAGTGTGAGGGAATCGAACCCACCCGGGATCGTTTAAACCCCGCACTGGATTTGAAGTCCAGGAGGCCCACCAGGCGCCTATTCACTTCCGCAGCCGTTTTTTCCCTGCGACGCGTCGCCTGGCTCTGCCAAGGCCCGCCAGACTTCGCAAACTCGCCGCGGGCTTGCCGCCCAGAAAGCGGCTGTTGCCTCTGCGAATACTTATACCAAATCTGTCGAAATAGTCAAGCAAGCTGATCGCAAACTTGCGCTCCGAATCAATCAAATTCTTATACTCTGCTGAGATCAACTGCCCGTGTTCGCCCAGATAGCTCACCAGAACATCCCTGGCTCGGCCCACAACTTCTGCGTGCATGGCAAACTTCTCTGAAATCTGCAAAAGTCTTCCCCGTTCAAGCAGTATCTTCAAGCCCAGCTCTGCCGTGGTCTCATCCACCCCAACCATCCCTGCCAACTCTTCAAACTTCGGCGGCCTCGCCCCGCAGCTCAGATATACTTTCTCGACCGCCTCGGCTCCCTCTCGCTCCGCTGGGCTAAGTTCATACTTCGCCTCAGCCAAACCAATCTGCCAACCGTCGCCCTGCACTTGTTCTCGCCCCAGCAGGCCCTCTATCACCATCGCCAGGGGCTCCTGGGCTGCGCCCAACTGCCCCTGCAGCTGATCCACAGCAAAGGCTGACCTCTTCGGCGCCTCCTCGTGCTGCTTTCTCAGTAATTCAACCAGCCTCTTTTCAAGCTCCTTCAGGGCCTCCGCGTGGATAATCATCCGCCCTTCATCCCAGGCCAGAACTGTTCCATCCGCCAAGGCCCGCTCCAGACAAAGCCCAAATTGCTCGGCCTTGAGTTCCGATGCGTACTGAAGATCGCCTCGGCTGATACCCTTACTACCGGCCTGTCTGACCAGGTGCACAACTGTGGCTTGGGGGTCGCCCAAGCTCTGGCGCCTGGCCCAAAACCCGTGCAGCTTGCTCTCGCTCAGTTTCCGCTGCCGGGGCATGCCTGTGTCCACGACCACTCCGCCGCCGATGGTCATCCGCGGTGAGTGGATGCGGATAACAAAACGATCTGTCGGGCCTGCAACGATCGGTCCATCCAATAGAAACTGCACCGGACATGAATCACCTGCTACCAGTTCCTTTCGATCCAGCAGAACCGCCTTGGCCTGACGCTCAGACGTGCCCACATGCAAAGCCACCGGCGTTCGCCTGGCCAGCGGCTTCGTAACTCGGCTCAACAGACTCAATTCCCCGGTAACAATTTGCGTAGGTTGAAAATATCCTTTGCTCACCAGGGCGTCGCCGCGACCAATCTCCCCGCTGCCAACCTGAGCCAGGTTCACCGCCACGCACTGCCCGGCCAACCCGCAGCGCGTATCTTTTCCGAACACTTGCAGGCCACGCACCCGACACGTCAGGCGATGGCTCGGATCCTGCGCGGCCGAACCCACTCGAATCAGCTCCAGTTGATCACCCAGTTGCACTTGACCGCTGGCCGGCACACCCGTTACCACCGTCCCGTAGCCCTTGACCGCAAAGACGCGTTCGATGGGCAGGCGAAACACACCTTGCGTATCTCGCCTTGGCGTCTGGGCAACCACCTCGCTCAGGGCCTCGTAGAAACCGTCAAAACCTTCGGCGGTAATACTGGAGACCGGCGCAATCTGTGCCCCCTCCAGAAACGTCCCCCTGGTCAGCTCGCGAATCTGCTCGATTGCCCGCTGGCGCCTGGCCTCATCCACTATGTCGATCTTGGTAAGGGCAACCAGCCCGCGCTTCACGCCCAGCAGTTGAACCACCTCAAGATGCTCGCGGGTTTGGGGCATCACTCCGTCATCGGCTGCCACTACCAGCAGCACCACGTCGATCGAGCTGGCGCCGGCCACCATGTTACGGATAAAACGCTCGTGCCCCGGCACATCCACGATCCCCACATTAGCATTGTCGGCCAGACTGCACGGAGCAAAGCCCAGATCGATGCTCATCCCCCGCTGCTTTTCTTCTTTGAGCCGATCGGTATCGCAGCCGGTCAGCAGCTTCACCAGTTCCGTCTTGCCGTGGTCGATATGACCGGCCGTCCCCACCATTACATTAATCGTCTGTCCCGCCGATTCCATAATCTCAGCTTTTCCAAATGCCCCGTTTCACTCGAGCACTTGCCTTAGCATCTCAGCTACTATTCGCTGCTCCTCGAGGCCGAGGGTCCGCACGTCCAGCACCACAGCGTCATCCTCGATGCGGGCAACAACCGGCGTCGGCGCCGTCCGCAGTCTTCGCGCCAGCTCATCAGCCGAGAGCCTTTCCGTCCGCAACGCCACCAGATACGTCGGCAGATCCCGTCCAGCCAAAGAACCGCTGCCCGTCTGGCTCGCCCCCTTGACAATTTTCACGTCCAAATCCGCCGCCAGCTTGCTCAGTCGCCGGGCCAACGATTTGGCCTGCTTATGCAGTTCCTCCTCCGAACAGCTCAGCATCCGCCAGGTGGGATGTCTGCTAAGCAGCAGCCCCTCGTCCCGGAACAATTGCAGTGTGGCTTCCAGAGCCGCCAGAGTCAGCTTGCCCACCCGCAGTGCCCTGGCCAGGGGGTTCTTGCGGATCCGATCTATCATCACCTTGGTGCCCAGGATAATTCCCCCCTGCGGACCGCCGATGAGTTTGTCTGCGCTGAATGTTACTAGATCAGCCCCCGCTTCAATGCTCCGCTGTGCGGTAGGTTCCTCCGGCAGCTCTAAGCGACGCATATCCACCAGGTTGCCCGAGCCGATATCGTCAATGACCGTCAAACCATGCGAATGTCCAAGCTCTGCCAACTCCTCGATTGGTACCGTCGAGCTGAATCCCACAATGCGATAATTGCTGGTATGCACGTGCAGCAGAGCTGCGGTGTTTTCATTAATGGCCCGCTCGTAATCGGCCAAGTGCGTGCGGTTGGTCGTCCCCACCTCCACCAGCTTAGCCCCGCTCTCTTCCATGACCTCCGGAATACGAAATGAACCACCGATCTCTACCAGCTGCCCCCGGGAGACGATAATCTCCCTGCCTTTGCCGATCTCACTGAGCACCAGCAGAGTGGCTGCGGCATTGTTGTTAACCACCGTAGCCGCTTGGGCTCCCGTTAATTCGACTAACAATTCTTCCACTTTGCTGTCCCGCTTGCCGCGCCGGCCGCTTTGAAGGTCGATCTGCAAGGTGCAATATCCATCCAGACCTGCCAACGCTTCCATAGCCGCCGTCGGAAGCCTAGCCCGCCCCAAACCGGTATGCAGAATCACTCCGGTGGCATTAATCACCCGCCCCACGCTGATTTGATGAGCCTCTTCCAGCAGCGCTCGCACAGCCCGGACCAGTTGCTCATCGACCAAAGTCTGCTCCAGCTGCTCCCCAGCCAACTGCCCGCTGCGTATTTGCTCTCTGGTTTCGGCCAGTACCTTTTGCACTCCCCGGCGGGTGGGCTCGCGCCCGAAACCACCGATCAGCTCTCCAAAGCCCGCACGTTGCAATACGCTGTCCACCGCCGGGATTTGCCGCAGTACTTCCTGGATGTTCTTCACCGGTCCGCTCCTCACTTGGAAAACCTAGTCCGCTCGAAGGTTCACCTTCAAGTGGTCACACTGAAGACACTCCAGACAATAGACACAGTCAGCACTACGAGGATCTTCCAGTGGATTTACTCCTGCTGGACAGGATTTGACGCACTTGTTGCAGCTATTGCATTTTTCCCGATCAATCTTGATGCTCAAGAAGCTGATCCTGTTGGCCAGACCGTAAATCGCACCGATCGGACAGAGCACCCCGCAGATCGGCCGAAAGGTAAACAGCATCGCCACCAAGGTTATGCCCACTACTATCAGGGCTGTCAAACTGGGCCAACTCATTCCAAAGAGCACCCGGGGCAGGCCCCACATCATGGTACTGGCCGGACAATACGTGCAAACGTAAGCCGCCGTGCCGTAGCTCTTTTCCCCCAGGATATAAGGCAAGGCTATCACCAAAAGACCCAGCACAAGGTATTTCCCATAGCGCAGAGGCCTGGGCATGCCAAATTTCGGCACATGCACTTTGTACAGAAGCTCCTGGATAGTCCCTATAGGGCAAACCCAGCCGCACAAGAACCGCCCGGCCAATACCCCTCCAACCAGCAAAACCCCCACCGCCACGAACGGAAAAACATGGATGGAACTCGCCTGAGCCATCACCCCGATCGGGCAGGCCAGCAACGCTGCCGGGCAGTTATGACAGTTCAGAATCGGGGCGCACATATAGCGAGTACGGCTCGACGCCGCAGCCGTTACATTGAGCACCCGATACACAAAAGGGTTTAAAGCGATCAGAAATCCAAGCTGCCACCAGCGCCGCTTAGTAATCTTATTAAGTAACTTCCCGGAATCACCCATAGTCAGATACTACTATAGCCACAACTAGTCGTTCCGAACTGCGACCGCTGAACTCTAAGGCTGTGGCCTCCACAGCCGCAGCATCAGGGTCAGGTATAGCAGGTCTTGGCATCTTTGTCCGTCGGTTTGACCTCCTGGCCACGCCTGACCAGTAGCCCCTCGTCTCGGCCCAGGCCGTCCCGGGCGGCCTCCCGGACAATGCCATACCCGCTTATACTTATCGTCTGCTGGGAAATCCCCTCACCCTCACCACTGCTCTGCTGCACAGGGTAGCGCATAACCGCAGC
>DAOVKO010000195.1 GCA_030631725.1 Actinomycetes bacterium
ACGCCAGGCGGGCGGTGTATCGGCTCACACTCAAAGACGCAGCAACTCAGCCGCCTGAGATCCCTGAGACGGCCATGCAGCACGTCTTAGCTAAGGGGCGCAATTACGTGGATGTACAGGTTACCCGGCAATTGAGCGAGCAATTTGCAGACCTGCCCGCTCAGCAAGTACCGCAGGAGCTGCAGCAGTATCTGCAATCGAGCCTCTACCTCGACTGGCAGAATGCAGCTCTCAAGGCAGCTGCCGAGGGAATCCGCGTGGATTCGGAAAATCCCTGGGACTTGGCCCGGGCCTTATGGAAGTATGCGAACGAAAGGATATCGACAGACCTGGGCGTGGCGTTCGACCCGGCCAGCAAGGTTCTGGCTAGCCAGCGGGGCGATTGCACCGAACATGCCGTACTGCTGGGGGCCCTGGCTCGAGCCCGAGGCTTGCCCTCCCGCATAGTCACCGGCCTGGTCCAGGTCAACGACTTTGGCACTCACAAGGTCGTATTCGGTTATCACGCCTGGACGGAGATCTGGATTGACGGTGTCTGGGTATCTTTGGATGCGGCCTTGAAGCAGGCTCCGGCCGATGTCAGCCATATCGCCTTGGGAATCTCAGCTTGGAACGCCTCCGATCCCACGGTGGACATGGTGGCTGGCTTGCTCCAGGTCGTTGGTAATCTCGAAATCGAGGTCCTAAGTCAAGACTAACTTCTATCTGTTCGGCAGCGACTTGACATATCCCATGGGCCCACAGGCTACAAACAGCCAATTTGCCGACAGGATATCTGAAAGGATATTGGGAAAGAACTGGGATCTGACCGGCGGAAGCGCAAGAGCACAATGAAAAAAATAGCAGCCCTTTGTAATCGGCTTGATAACCCCAGCATTGTTCACCGGTTTGGCCAGCTCGCCCCGCTGCTGGAATCTCAAGGGGCTAGCTTTGAGGCCTTTGCGGTGCCCAAAGAGTTTGCGTGCCGATGGTCTCTCTTTCGCAGGTTGGTTGAATATGACTTGGTGATAATATCGCGAAAGCTTTTCTACTGGCTAGAGCTGTCGTACATCCGGCGTGTGAGCAGGCGGTTAGTCTTCGACTTCGACGATGCCATAATGTATGCCGAGCGGCCTTGTAGTCGGCTTCTGCCCAGTGGGCGGGCAAGGCTATTTCACCGGACTGTACGCCAGGTCGACCATGTAGTCTGCGGCAACGAATACCTCAGGCGGCAGACAGCGAAAGCACGGGAAGCGACTACGGTTATAGAAACGCCGGTGGATTTGAAGCGCTACCAGCTGCGACCGGATTTGCCTTCGGGCAAGGTGGTTATAGGCTGGATAGGTTCAGCCTCGAGCTCGAGATACCTGCAAGCCAAGCTGCCATTGTTGGATCAGATACTGCGACGATATGAAAACGTGAGCTTAAAGGTGGTTTCCGACAAGGCGGTTTCTTATCCAGGGATGGATATCACTAACAAGAGTTGGTCTGAGCGGGACGAGTTGGCGGATTTGCAGAGTTTTGACATTGGTTTGATGCCCCTGCCGGACGACGAGTGGACACGGGGCAAATGCGGATTCAAGATATTGCAGTACTTTGCGGTGGGGACTCCTGCGGTGGCCAGCCCCGTGGGGATAAACTCGCAGATCGTGCAGGACAGTGTTTCCGGTTTCCTGCCCAGCAGCGACCAACAATGGCTAGAGTGCCTCGGCCGGCTCATACAGAATCGGGATTTGAGGCGCTCTATGGGGCTGTCCGGCCGAAGGCGAGTTGAACAGCGCTACAGCAGCGAGCTGCTGACGCCAAAGTACCTGGAGATATTCGAAAGATTGCTGGAAAAGTAAGACCTAACCCGAATATTCCACAAGAGTTTTGGTTTTGGCCCGTAGAGCCCCAAAAATCATCGCTCCAGAATTTCCCCGTATACCTCGAGCAGCTGGTCGATATAACGCTCCATACTCAATTCATCCGCCATCCCCAGGCAAATCCTGCTCATCTCTTGACGCTGTTGCGGATCAGCCAACTTATCCAAGCCTGCCACCACCGCTTCTGTATCCGCCGGCGAAGGCACCAGCACCACGCCTTCACCCAGCAAGAGGCTCGCTCCGTTATAGGCCGTAGTAATACAGGGAATCCCCCAGCGGGCCGCCTCCAAAACCACCAGGCTGCACGGATCATACCAGCTCAGCAAAATACAAGCATCCGCCGCCGCATACCAGTTGAATATCTGCTTGCTGGCTCCGGGAAAAACCACTCGTTCTGCCACGCCCGCTTCACGTGTCAGCCGCAGGCAATGCTTAGACACATCCCGCCCTACCACCGCTAAACAAGCCCCCCTATGAGTAGGGCTGCTATGATACCACCTGCCAAAGGCCTCGATGGCCTCGGCCACTCCCTTCAGGCGAAAATTCTGGGCCACGCAGAGCAGCAGCAGATCATCGGGCCCCAGTGAAAGCTCAGCTCGTTTCTGCCGGCGCCAAACAGCTCTCTGCGGGCCATCTCCTGCCGGCACATCCACGCTGTTGTAGATTACCCGCACACCATCCCGGCGCTGATAGTAAGTAGCATATTCCTTGGCTATCATCTCGCTCACGCACAGGCAAAGTACCCTCGGATCAGCGACTACGTGCCTTTCTAATCTTCGCATTATCCGACGGGTCGCTTTGAGAGGCTCGCTCAGGCCGAGGGCAATCCTTTCTAACCGCCCGAACCTGCGCAATCTTCCCCTCACCTGAGCCGGCACCGTCCCTCCGTGTGCCTGATACAGGTTTGCCCCCGGCACAGGCAACGCCGTATGCACAATGTCGTAATCACGCTTCTCGATTATGCCCTGCACTTGCCCCACGAAGTCTTGCAGTCGTCGGCCGCGGGGCCATCTTCTTCGACCTAACTGCCGTACTTTTACCCCTTCATGCTCCCAGTTGGCTTCTTGACAAATGATCGATACCTCATGCCCTCGTCCGGCCAGACCCTTGGCAATTTGCGCCGTAGCCGTTTCGCATCCTCCCCGTGAGGGATCCATTCGTTCGATCACCAGGGCAATCTTCATAGTCCGGCTTGGCCTGCGTCTCTGGCGTGCAAGTTCCGATTGTGAAAATCCGCCTTGCCCTATGTCCCTGGCTTGCAACTTCCGATCGTGTCGGGCGATTCGCCGGGTCTTCCGTTTAATCAGCCCCACTAACAGGTGTTGACGCCTGTTCAGACGGCGCCTCTGGAAATACTCCAGGACAAAACGCAACCGATCTGTTCGCGAAATTCCAATCTGCCCCGCTGAGTAGTTCAACTCTGCCAAGTCTTTGATCTGTGCTCGACCGCGAACCCGCCAGAGCTTGCGGATCCGCTGCAGATCAATTAGGCTCAAGGACTCAGCAGGGTTCTCAGGCCGAACAAACAAGTGGCACAAATATAAATCCTGATGAACCATACCCGCTTCGTGCAGCTTTCGAACGTAACTGCCCACAGCCCGGATGAGCTCTCGCTTTTTCTGTACCTGCCCCGGTTGATCGCTCTTGGACAAAAAACCCTTCAAGAAATCATCCAAAGGCTCATAGCCGGTGAGTTCTTCAACCATGATAAACGAACCTGCCCCGCCCTCGCCTTCCCCCACAGCCGCAACGCTCATCGTGGCCAGTTCGGATCTTTTTAGATGAAGAATATTTATTAGTTCCTGCCGTCCCGCAGAGACTTTCGGGCTAATTCCCAGGCCCCTGGCTAAGCGGCCAAGCAATCCCGGACGATGATGGCGTTTGAGATAAAAAACCTCCCTGCCGTCTGGGCTGTCCAGTTCTATGCGCATCCGCACGCGGTCGGCCCGTTGCCCGATAATCTGACCCTGCATTGTGCACATAAAATCCTCGAAGCTCTCCAGACCGCCCCTTCTGAACAGCTCTGTCCACCGCTTCTGCAGCAGCAGTCTGCCCTTATCCAGGACCACGAATTCCGGCCCGAATTCACTCTCGCCGAACACACCAAGCTCCTGAGCCCCCCTGCCGACTTTATCTAAGGCACTCTAACAAAACCTGACGTGAGCCGCGTTGCGAGAAAAATCGGATGGATGCAAGGAAGAACGACGGCGGCATACCTGGATGGTATGCTTAGGAGTTCTGACGCAGCAGACGCCGATTTGGCTC
>DAOVKO010000086.1 GCA_030631725.1 Actinomycetes bacterium
AAATCCAGCATCACTCTTTCCAATTGTCTTTTCGGCATCTGCCCGTGCCCGATCCCGATCCGGGCCTCGGGAACGATATCTCCCAGTTGCTCAGCCGCAGCTTGGATCGAGTGCACCCGGTTGTGCAGAAAGTAAATCTGTCCATCCCGGTTCAGTTCCCGCAAGATCGCCGAACGTATCTTCTGCCTGTCATAAGCGCAGACCTCCGTTACGATGCTCCGCCGATCCTGCGGCGGACTCGTCAGCGCCGAAATATCCCGCAGGCCCAGCAATCCCATATGCAGTGTCCGCGGGATCGGCGTCGCCGTCATCGTCAGCACGTCCACCGTTTCCCGAAGCCGTTTGAGCCGTTCTTTGTGTTCCACCCCGAAACGCTGCTCCTCGTCGATAATCACCAGGCCCAGATTCCCAAAGCTCACGTCTTCACTGAGCAGCCTATGCGTCCCGATTACTATATCCACTCGCCCGCTCATTGCCCGCTCGATAATCTTCTTTTGCTCTGCTCCCGTACGGAATCGGCTCAGCACCTCCACCAGAAACGGATAGTCCGCCAGCCGCTCGCTGAAAGTCCTGTAGTGCTGCTGGGCCAGCACCGTCGTCGGCACCAGCACCGCCACTTGTCGGCCCGCCTCAACCACCTTGAACGCCGCTCGGATGGCCAGCTCCGTCTTACCATACCCCACGTCCCCGCACAGCAGCCGTTCCATCGGCTGGGCTTGGCACATGTCTGCTTTGATCTCTTCCAGGGCCGTCAATTGATCCGCCGTCTCCTGATAGATGAACGACGCCTCGAACTCCTTTTGCCAAGGCGTGTCCTCCGGATATGCATCCCCCTGCTCTGCCTCCCGCCTAGCCTGCAGCTCCAGCAGCTCAGCCGCAAGATCGGTTACTGCCAGTTCCGCCTTCTCCCGTTGTCTACGCCACGCACCCGTACCAAGCTTCGACAGAGGCGGATGGCCGCCAAAGCCCCCGATGTAGCGCTGAATCAGATCAACTCGGCTCGTAGGCACATGCAGCAGGGCACCTTCGCCAAAACGCACCGAGAGAAACTCCTCCCGTCGGCCGTGTCGTTCCAGAATCTTCAGCCCCTCGAATCTGCCTATCCCATGAGCTGCGTGCACCACGTAGTCACTGGCGTTCAGTTCCGCAAAACTGTCCACCGGGCGGCTGCTCGGCAAACGCCGAATCCGACGCCGACGCTCGTAGCGGTGGAATATCTCATGATGGCCCACCACCACTATCTTCAGCCCCGGCATCCGAAAGCCTTGGTGAATGAACCCCAGCGGACAGCTCAGCCGCGCCGGAAAGTCCAGCTTCTCCGCCTCGAACATCTCCTCCAGCCGTTGCCGCTGCGAAGGATTATCGCAATACACATAAACGTCATTCTCCCCTGCCATCTCGGCCAGTTCTCGCATTGCCTCCCCTGGCGAGGTCTCGAATCGCTGCACCGACCCGAATCGCAGAGAAAATTCTTCTTCGGCTCGCCCCGATCCGAATCGGCTCAGCTCCATCTGGTAAAACCCATTGGCCGAGCTAAAAATATCCTCCAATCGGTGATAGCCATCCGGGTTATCCACTCGATTCAGAAAAACCCGAGCCGTTTCACTGATTTCCAGCGGCTCATTCCAGACGATGATCGTCTCTTGGGGCAAATAGTCCAACAGACTCCCCCGTTCTTGCCCGGCCGGCCCCGGGGCATAACCGGCCCCTGCCAATTCCACTTCGGCCATCTGTCCCCTGGAGCGCTGGGTATCCAGATCGACCTTGCGGATTGATTCGACGGTATCGCCTGAAAACTCTACGCGGGCCGGTTCCCGCCAGCCCGGCACAAACACGTCCACAATCCCCCCCCGCACCGCAAACTCACCGGGCACCTCCGCCATATCCACCCGTTCATAGCCGCCCCGGACTAGCCAGGCCAGCAGCTTGTCCCGATCCTGTTCCTCAGACCGCCTCAGCCGCAGACTATCGGATTTCAAGGCAGCTTTGCTGGGCAGCGGTTCCAGTAGGGCCAACACCGATGTGCTGATTATTAAATCCCCCACCTCTTCGGCCAACAGCCTTCTGCACAGATGTAGCCTTTGGCCCAATATCTCGTCCGTTGCTGTTATTTCCTTGGGGATTAGTTCCCAGGCCGCGAATAGCTCGACTTGCCTGCCGGCAAAAACATCCAGATCATCTTGAGCGTCGTCAGCATTATCTATATGGGCTCCCACCAGCAGTATAGGCCGTTTTAGAAGCCGCCCCAGACACGCCACCACCAGCGGCGCAGACGATCCCCACACGCCCTTGGCCCAGGCCCACCCCCCTCCATCTGCTTTCGCTTTGCAGATGTGCCTTGCCAAGGCCTTTATTGTCGAGTCCCGACAAATCTGCTCGACCAGATGCATTCAACAATTCCGCCTACACACATCATATCCTTTGCCCTCATTATGTCAACAACGCCCCTCCTTGACATCATCAGTGCTGACTGTTACTAGAATACATATGAAGCTCGATCCACCAGCACCATCTACTTTCATCGACCTTTTGAAGCGTGCCTTGGCCGAGGACATCGGCCCCGGCGATATTACCTCCCAGGCCTTGGTCGATGAAAACCTCTTAGCCACAGCCGTAATCCTGGCCAAACAAGAGGGAGTCCTGGCCGGGCTCTTTCTCCTCCAGCCTTTAGCCGATCTTCTCGACCCGCAGCTCAACGTCCAGCTAACCGCCGCCGACGCCCAGTCCGTTCAGCCCGAGCAAGAGATTGTCCGGATAAGCGGTTCCTGCCGTGGGCTCTTAGCCCTCGAACGCGTGGCTCTAAACTTCCTCGCCCATCTGAGCGGAATAGCCACCCTCACCGGCAAGTTCGTCCAGGCCGTTCAGAACACCCGGGCCATCATCTGCGACACCCGCAAGACGACCCCTGGACTGCGCAGCCTCGAAAAATACGCCGTCCGCGCCGGCGGCGGCTCCAATCACCGCCTGGGACTCTTCGATTCAGCCATGATTAAAGACAACCATTTGTCGTGTCTCGGCTCTGATCCCCGCTTGGGCGATTGTTTTGCTGCTCTGGGCAAACGCCTGCCCGAACTGCGAAGCCAACTACCTCCCGGCGGATTTATTCAGTTGGAAGTTGACGACCTGCCCCAATTCCAACGAGTCCTGGATTTGCACCTGGACCTGGACATGGTCCTGCTCGACAACTTTTCCGAACCGGACCTTGCCCAAGCCGTCAAGCTCCGCAACCAGGCGGGTCTGGCGGGCAAATTACTCCTGGAAGCCTCCGGCAACATCACACTTGAAAATGTCAACCGCGTGGCTCGCAGCGGAATCGATCGCATTTCTGTCGGAGCCTTGACCCACTCAGCCCCAGCCTTTGATTTCTCCATGGAGTTTATTCAAAAGTGAAACTGCGATTGTTGAAGTTTCTGCAGGAGCGTCCCCAGCAGTGGCTGGCAATGGAGGCCCTCTGCCGCGAGCTCTCTGCCGGCCCCCAGCAAATCAGCAAAGCTATAGCCGAGCTGGGCAGCCGAGGTTTTCACATCGACCTCTCCCCGGTGGACGGCTATCGCTATGTGGTCTCAACTGAACCGCTCTGGGACGAACTATTAAAACCCCCCGGTTGTCGCCGTCTCGCTAAGCAGGTCAAACTGGTTCAGAGCACCACGAGCACCAACGATTTGGCCCGCCGGGCCGCGGCCGATCCCGCCAACGACGGGCTGGCCATCTTCGCCGAGTTCCAAACCGCCGGGCGCGGCCGAGGGGGCGCCTCCTGGAGCTCACCTGCGGGCATGAATTTGCTCTTCAGTGTCTTGCTCTTCGACGGCCGACGCCGCCTCAAGCCTCACCTGCTGACCTTGGCCTCGGGATTGGCCCTGGTCGAGGCCGTGGGCGAAGTTACCAGCCTCGAGCCCAAGCTCAAATGGCCCAACGACCTGCTCATAGACAGCCGGAAGACCGCCGGCATCCTCGTCGAAGTTTGCTCGGACTCTTCAGACACCCCAGCCCTGATAATCGGTGTCGGCTTGAACTGCAATTGTCTCCCGGACGAACTGCCCAACAAGGCCACTTCTTTACGCCAAGAGTCCGGCCGAATCATCGACCGTCACGCCTTGGCCCGTTCGATCCTCGCCCACCTCGAAGCCTGGATCGATTGTTGCCTGAGCGACCGCCGCCAGCATATCCGCCAGGCATACCTGCAAATGTCCGACCTCTTGGGCCGAACCGTCCAGATCAGCTGCCAGGGCCGCCGCTATTCCGGGCGAGTGGTCGATCTGGACCCTTTCCAGGGCATTCTGGTCCAATTGGATCACGGCGGCGTGCGTCTTTTCTCCCCCGCGACAACTTCTCTGCTCAGCTAATCTCTCAGCCATGCCATTCCCCCAGGCTCCGCCCTGGCCCCAGCTTTGCTCAGATTATGGGACCGCACTGCTGGCCCTTTTGCTCTGTTTGTGCTTAAGACTTACTCTCGTAACACCGATAATCTTGTTGTTAGCTGGGGTTTGGTCGAACAAGGCGAGGCCGACCAGCCCTGCGACGGATTTTCCAAAAACCTCCCCACCGGAGACACCTGATGTACTCCCTGCCCACCGGAAAAAAAGGTTTTACCTTTGTAGAAATCATCATCGCTGTGATCATCTTGGCCGTCTTGGCGGCTCTGGTGGTCCCCCAGTTGGGAAGGGCTTCAGCCGAGCCTGACCTTGCTGCCTTGGCCGCCACTCTGCAGACAGTCCGCACCCAGTTGCAGTATTATAAGCTCCAGCACAACGATACCTTCCCCAGTTTGGCTCAGTGGGAAAAGCAGATGCTCACCAAAACCAAACCCAACGGCAGCTGTTCGGCTCGCGGTTCCTGCGGGCCTTACCTCTTGCAGGTCCCCGTCAATCCCCTCGATGGTTCTCGAAATATAAGTCCCCTCCAGGACGGTTCCGGCGGCTGGATGTACGACGAGAAGACCGGCCAATTCAGGTCCAACGACCCCAGTGTCCTTGAGCCCGACTCGCCGACCAGGGATTTGTAAAACCCTTACTTGCCAGCCCGCTCCGCCATCTCTTCCAGAATACCAGCCAGCTTTACTTGGTTCCGGGCCAGCTTCTGTTGCCGATGAACCAGCCACAGTATCCCCACCAGGCTGATAATGCTGACAATCAGTATCAGCCGCAGACCGCCCGCCGGCAAATTCTGCGCCGCTTGGTAAATCTCCTTGACCATATCTTCCTGGCTCATTGTCTCGCTCGCAGCGGGTAACGCTGCCAAAAGACTCATTGCACCCATTGCTATTCCTCCATGATAATACTGCTCGTGTTTAGCCTATTTTTCTTTTCCCGGACGCACCACTTTCAAATATCCCAGTACATAATCCACTCCGCTCCAAACCGTCACCGCCGTCAGCAGCCCCATCGCCCAGAGCGAAAGATTCAACAACCATCCCTTTTCTCTGCCGAAAACGTTTATACCCGTCATCACGGTCAAGATCACCACTGCTTGGACTACTGCCTTGACTTTCCCGCTGGTCCTAGCCTGGATAACCGTCCCTTTCATCGCCGCGGCGATGCGGATGTTAGCCACAATAATGTCGCGGTAAAATATCAAAGCCACCATGAAAATATGGGCATAGCCCGCCAGCATAAAGCACAGAAAAACGCTGAACCGGCTAATGCAGTCCGCAAACGGATCCAGGACCTTGCCCAGGTCGGTAACCTGCCCCCAGCGCCTGGCCAGCAGCCCGTCAATCAAATCCGTTATCTCGAAGGCCACCACCAGGGCCAAGGCCACCCACAAAAACCATCTATGCACCTGCCAGCCCAGGTAAAAAGAAATGATGAACAGCGGACTGCCTACTATCCGCGTGAAGGTGATTTTGGTAGGCAGATTCATCTCGTCCGTCCTTGCCCCTCTCCTATTATAAACCACCCGGGGCCCTTCGCAAGCTCACAGCTTGGCCGCCGCTGCCACTGCCAAGCGATCACACTCCTCGTTTTCCGGATGGCCCGCATGTCCGGCAATCCATTCCCAGCTCACTTCATGCTTGCCGCTGAGCTCCAGTAGTCGTTGCCACAGTTCCACGTTCTTTACCGCCTTCTTATCAGCTGTCCGCCAGTTTTTCTCGACCCACTTCGTAATCCACTCGGTCATCCCTTTGCTCACGTACTGCGAATCGGTCACCACCTTCACCTTGCTCGGCTTGTTGATAGCCTCCAGCCCAGAAATCACCGCCCTCAATTCCATTCGATTGTTGGTCGTCATCTTTTCACCCCCCGACATCCGCTTCGTCCTGCCCGTAGCCGGGTGTTTGAGAATTACTGCCCATCCTCCCGGGCCCGGATTACCCGAACAGGCCCCGTCGGCATAGAGGATCACATCAAAATCTTTATCAGCCGCCCTGGTTTTCATGCCTGTCCTTTCGCCGGCTCTTGACCGCCTTAGCCACCGTATAATGCCTCCCCTGCTTGAGCTTCTCATAGTTGCCGAATATCTCTTCGCAGGCCCGCTTGATAAAAGCCCGCAAACCGCTCACGCTCACCAGATACAACGCCCCGCCAGAAACCAATCGCCGCTTCGCATCGCTGAGCAGAATATACAACAGTTCCTTACCCACCTTAGCCGGTAAATTGGCTGCCACCACATTGAACTTACCCGTCGCCAGACCCTCAAAGCCGTTGCCCAATCGCACCTGGCAGTTGCTCAATCTGTTCACTTTTACATTCTTACCTGCGTATTCGACTGCCACAAAATCCCGGTCCACCAAGTACACCTTGCCTTTATTAGCCAGCCGTCCCATAGCCATCCCGATCGGCCCATAACCGCAGCCCAAGTCCAGGCAGATGTCCTCCGGTCCTACCTCCAGTTGTTCGATCAGTAGTCGGCTCCCCTCATCTACCCCCCGCGGACTGAACAGCCCCCACGTCGAATGGAACGCAAAGTCCATTCCCCGCAGCCGCTGCCGGAACACAATATCCCTTTTGAGTTTTCTCACGTCCATCAGCTCAGCCACCGTGCCTCTTATTCCACAATTCCTCAGCCTCCGGCACTCGCAGATAGATCGGCCCCAAACTCACCGGATCGGCAAATTCTCCTTTTCGCCCCATCGCCCAGCCTATCTTACACACCGCCTGGGCCCTGGGCTGCCACAGCGACTCAGCCCCCACCTCGACCCCCTCAGCCTTCAGGGCCTCCTGATGATATCTTGCCCCTTCACCCAGAAGCAGTATCGGTTTGGGACTGTCTGCCACGAACTTCCTCGGCTCCGTCAAGCAGGCTTCCAGCGTCGTCACCAGCCGTCCATCCTGTCGCTGGAACCTCCCCGCAAAGACTTGCTCTCGCTTGGCGTCCAGCACTACCCCTACGTTGATGGCTCCTGCCGGGGCGTTGGCTGCTATCACTTCTATCGAGTTCACCGCCACTAGCCGCACTCCGCAGGCCATTGCCAGCGTCTTGGCCACGGTTATACCGATCCGCAGCCCTGTGAACGACCCCGGCCCAGCCGATACATACACCTCATCCAAATCCTCCGCCCGCCAGCCCAGCTGCCCCGTCGCCCGCTTCATAGCCGGCAGCAGCTCGGCCACGTGACGCAGATTCCGCCGGAACTCTTCCACCGCCACCAGTTCCCCCCCAAAAGCCAGGGCCAGCGAACCCACTCGGCTCGACGTCTCTATCGCCAGAACCTTTAGCCCATTCCCACTATTCTCGCCTGACGCTTCTGCCATTCCGCTTGGCCATCCCTTTCAATGTGTGCCCAACCTCCTACCTGTTCCCCCACTATATCTGTTTAGCGGGTTAGCGAACAGGTAATAGGACAGGAGTATAGCAAAGACGATGTGTATGACGAAAACAAATCAGCTTCGACAAATAACTCAAGGCATTCTGTCCCCTCTGTGCACAGGCGCTAACACACATTCAGCACCAGGCTCACCACTGCATCCTCTGCAGCCAGCACGTACACCTGGACCGTCACAGGTGCGCAGAAGTCATCGCGGGCAATGAACAGCTCCAGGCTGCGCATGAAGACCTCTCGGCCTTTGACCTTGGCAAAACACTGACTTTGACCTGGACCTGCTAACGTCGAGACGATTACGCCAATCTTGGCCACTGCGATTCTCCTAAGGCACTCTAACAAGACCTGACGTGAGCCGCGTTGCGAGCTAAATCGGATGGATGCAAGGAAGAACGACGGCGACATACCTGGATGGTATGCTTAGGAGTTCTGACACAGCAGACGCCGATTTGGCTCGCACCCGGAAGGGAGGGGTCGCCAATCGCCGTAGGTCGCGATTGGGATGCCCAGCCGTCCTTTTGCCCGCCGCCGGGGTCGCTCGTCGTCAATGATGCCCGCTGCATGGTATCCTCC
>DAOVKO010000145.1 GCA_030631725.1 Actinomycetes bacterium
CGCTTCCCCCCACCCAACGGTGATGGATAATCGCCGGGGTGTTCGTACCCGTGTTTGGCCGCTCGTTCAAGGGCTCGGCCACTACGCTCTTGCGCAGATAGGCTTCTTCGTAGCCGGCCCGGATACCCTCATTGATCGCATCGGTGAGTGTAGCTTGCGGACGCCCCGCCGGCGGGTCCAGATGCACCTGATTGCCCTGATCCACGAAGAGCACGGCCAGGCCGGTATCCTGACACAACGGCAGCTTTTCCCGCTGAGCCAGCCGATCGTTTTCCAGGATCTGTTCCAGGTGCTCACGAGCTTGCGGCGAGGATTCGTTTTGCAATGCGTCCTCTATTGCCTTACGTACATCCGCCGGCAGCTTGAAGGCCGTATCCACGGCCAATTGCCGTACCGCCTCGACAACATCGTGATAGGTAATTCTTGTCATGGCTCTGGTCTTGTCCACAGCCTAGTGCTCCGGCAAAGCCCAATCGGCGAATTGTCGTTCCCGCGAAGGGGCTTGTTGCCAAAGTCGAGATTGCTTCGTCGCTCCGCTCCTCGCAATGACAGAAAGTGCGTTTCTGTGTCATTGCGAGCGAAGCGAAGCAATCTCAAACGCTGAATGTCCGGTTTGGCAACAAGCCCGAAAGCTGGATTCCGCATCAAGTGCGGAATGACAACCTCAAAACATTAGAGCAGCTTATCTACCTGGGCGGCCAGTTCCTTCACGTGGGCCACGCTGGCTTCGAAAAGTTTGCGTTCGGGGTCGCTGAGCTTTACTTCGATCACTTTTTCCACTCCCTGGGCCCCGAGTACAGCCGGGGTGCCCACGAAGTAACCGCCGACGGCGTATTCCTTATCGCAATAGGCCGCGCACGGCAGTATCCGCTTCTTATCTTTGAGCACCGCCTCAGCCATCTGCACCACCGCCGCCGACGGCGCATAATAGGCCGAGCCCGTCTTCAAAAGCGAAACGATCTCCGCCCCGCCATCACGCGTCCGCTGGACGATGGCCTCAATTTTTTCGGCGCTTAGCAGCTCGCTCAGCGGTATCCCCGCCACCGACGTGTAGCGAGGCAGAGGCACCATGTCGTCGCCGTGCCCGCCCATCAGCAGGGCATTGATATCTTCCACCGATACATTCAGCTCCATGGCGATAAAAGCCCGGTATCTGCTGATGTCCAAAATCCCGGCCATGCCCATTAGGCGTTTGGTATCAAAGCCCGAAACCTTATGGGCTGCATGGACCATGGCGTCCAGCGGATTGGCCACCACTATCAGGATTGCATCCGGCGAATACTTGGACACCTGGGCGGTAACTTCCCGCACGATAGCCACGTTCTTGGCCAGCAGATCATCTCGGCTCATGCCCGGCTTGCGCGGCAAACCGGCCGTGATGATGACAATATCCGAGTCAGCTGTTTCCGCGTATTCAGTAGTTCCGCTGATCTTGGCGTCGTAGCGTTCGATCGGCCCAGCCTGGGTCAAATCCAGTGCCTTGCCCGCTGCCAAACCCTCCACCACGTCCACCAGTACCAGGTCGCCTAGCTCCTTGGCCGCCGCCCAGCAGGCTGTGCTGGCCCCCACGTTGCCGGCTCCGATGATGCTGATCTTAGCTCTAGCCATTAGTCGTATCCTCAACCTGAAGAATCCTCTCGTGCCAGGCTTACTGCAATGGCAAACTGAGGCAAACCGGACCATTTATAACCGGCCGGCGAGTCTCAGGTCAAGTCGCATGATTAGTCCGGAAATTTCACGAGATTTTGAGCGGGAATTGGATATACTTAGCCGTGGCCTTCGCTTGGACATCTAAACTAAACTGGGAGGTGTGCTCATGAATGTTATGGAAGCCATCAAGACTCGCCGTAGCGTCCGCTCTTATCAGGATAAGCCCGTTGAGCCGGAAAAGCTCCAGCAGGTCCTCGAGGCCGCTCGCTTGGCCCCCTCAGCCTCCAACCAGGACTGGAAGTTCATCGTCGTCCAGGACACCGGGACCCGCCAGGCCCTGGCCAAGGCCTGTCACAACCAGGCCTTCATCGGGCAGGCTCCGGTGGTCATTGCCGCCTGTTCCACCAATCCCAGTCAACTCATGCCCAGCGGCCAATCCACCGCGGCCGTGGACTTAGCCATTGCGGTGGATCATATGACGCTTGCTGCTGTGGAGCTTGGGCTGGGAACCTGCTGGATCGGCGCCTTTGACGCCCCCGCTGTTGGCAAGCTACTGGATGTGCCGGACGACTGTGCTGTGGTCCACGTTTTGCCCTTGGGCTATCCAGCCGAGTCGCCCCCAGCCCGGCCGCGAAAATCCGCCAGCGAGATTGTTTGCAACGAAAAATTCAGCTAAGAGACGTTATTGCCCTTTTAGACTTCCGAATCGTGACCAGCGCTGGGCCGGGAAGTAAAGATAATCGAGTCTGCCTTTGATGCTCGCTATGGCCACGGGACCGAAAGACCTGCTGTCCTTCGAATGATTCCGATTATCACCCAAAACGAAGCAGTGGTACTTGGGGACTGTTATTTGTTTGAAATCAGTCAAGGCCGGTGCCTTGCCCTCGTTCCCGGATACCATAATAATCTTGTATTTGGTCTGACCGTTGAACTCGTAAAACACCTCTCCTTGCATTTTCGGCTTCAGCGTAGCCAACGGGGAATCGGATAGTCTTTCCCGTTTGAGTTTTTCTCCGTTGATGTACAGTTCACTATCTCTAACTTCGACCGTATCGCCCGCAAGGGCCACGACCCTTTCGACGTAGTTCTCTTTGCGATTATGCGGATTACGAAATACTATGATATCGCCTTTTAGGGGATCAGCATTATTGTAGGCCGTCTTATTTGCCAGCAATCGATCACCCTGGAAAATCGTCGGATACATAGAGCCTACTGGAACAACGAAGGCTTCCAGTGCTTGATCTCTTAGGTACAATCCGCTGCCGGCACTACCTACTGTAATAGTAAGAATCAAAAGTACATACACATACCATCTGTTGTAGTCTTTCAGTTCATAATCCATTTTCGTGCGTTTTGCGAGGCGGGCCGAATCTATGATGGCCACCAACTGTACCATCCCACCTGCTATAATCAGACCGACTATCTGCTGCACTACGATTGCAGCATTGCTTGCTAAGAGCAGGCCCATGATTATGGGCAAAGGCAACATATTCAGAAAAGTGAGGACAAGGCCTCTAGCCAATCTTCCGCAGTATACCTGCCCCAGGCCAGGCATGATCAGCGAGAGCACCACAGCCGCTGTGGGCTGCCTTCTATTCTTGGTATTCATTTCTTCAGCCATTTGTTATCTCCTGATTCTTCACCCCAGAGCTGCGCAGAAAATAATAACGAATCTGACAAAACCAATTATAGCCGCGGCCAATGCCAATCCTGCCTTGGCCCAGAAATGACCGGATAGCCATCCAAAAAACTGTTGGGAATCGAGCCAGGGCTTGCTCTTGGCCTGCTCGTGTTGATAGAGACGACTCATCAGCTTCTTTGCAAAATCCTGGCTCACTTCGATTTGCTTCTTTTGCTCTTTCCAGGCTCGATATCTCTCTGTGATCGTCATTGAATATCTCCCGTGCGACTTTTCATGGCCGCAGCCAACTTCTTTCTTGCCCGATTGATTCTGGACTTGATGGTACCGATCCGGACCCCTTCAATTTGGGCAATTTCCTCATATGGTAATTCTTCAAACTCTGCTAAAACAAATGCCATTCTCTGCCTTTTTGGTAAGTCTTGCAGGGCTTTGTCGAACTCGGCAACAACCTCCTTTTGAGCCAGCTTATCCCCCGGATTGTGGTAATCGGCTTTCTCCGGCATCTCTGCCAGGCTAATGGGCCTCTTCCTTTTCAGTGCGTTTAGGCTCTTGTTCTTGGCAATCGTAAAAAGCCAAGTGGAGAATTTGCTTCGGGCCGAATCAAAGGACGCCAACTTCTTGTAAGCCGTGAAAAACACATCTTGTCCGATATCTTCGCAGGCTTGGCTGTCCCCGGTGATATTTCTAATCATCCGCACGATAGGCTTCTGGTATCTTTGCACCAACAGCTCAAAAGAATCCGTATGGCCGTTGAGCACCTGCCGAATGATCCTGATTTCCTCAGTCATCCAAATCTTCCCAGAACGCGAATTGGGCTTCTATTGTGTTATACAACCTTAAGCGAGGAAAGTTCCCAAAAATCTGGTTTATCTCTCTCGACCTCAACTCGCCTGCGGAAATCAGCTAGCGAAGTCTTCTGCCAGGAAAAAATTAGCTAGGTTGACTCACTCTGGTTTTGCTTGGAAGCAGACGGCCCTTCATACTCAAAAACCTCCTCGACCCTCAGGCTAAACACTCGGGCAATGCGAAAGGCCAACATCAGCGACGGTGCATATTTGCCCCCCTCGATAGCAATAATTGTCTGCCGAGTAACCCCCGCCCGATTGGCCAACTCCTGCTGCGTCATCTCTTCGTGGTCGAAGCGCAGCCGACGGATTTGGTTCTTCAGTTCAGTCTTGGCCATCACGTCTCTCCCGACCATAAAGAACCAAAGTTGTAATGGATTTGGCTACAAAGAATGCAAAGCCCCCGGCCATAATAATGGTCCCAAGTGCGTCGACATGGATTAACTTTTCAGCCCCGCTCGCGTAGAGAACGATCCACGGAATGATACATGCTAAGATGAAGGTAACATAAGATGCAGCTCCAGCGAACAAAACGGCTTTTTCGGCGATCATTTGATCTCGCTCGTCGCTGCTAACTTTTTCCGCGATTGACTTTCTCCTGAACAGGAGCGGCTCCAGAACCCACAGGGCACATATGGCAAATGGTGCTGCCCGTATCCGCTTGAACACAATGATGAAAACAACAAAGCCGAGCAAGGCCACTGCGCATATCCCCAGGATAAACCAGGCTCGTTTTTGTTCTGGCCGCATGGGAGAACCTCCTCTGTAACTCGCTGGACATCAACTAACCCATGTAATGTCTTTCGGACATAATGTACGCTGTAGATTACATAATGTCAAGAAGATTTTACACTAATTGCTGATTTTTTTTCATTTGAGTACGTAAGACTCTTTTAGAAAGATAGTTATGCTGGCCGGCACGCTCGTGCTACTCGTGCTTCGCAGCGAAGCCGCTTCGCAGAGTAGTACGTAGTGAGCTTCCGGCCTTCGTAGCCGAAGCTACTGAGGCTCAGTCGGCACTTCGCAGAGTAGTACAAGCCTCAGGCCTCACTCCTTTAGGCCTCACGCCTGTATGCTGATGGCCTCGACCGGGCATTCTTCCGCCGCGTCTCGGCAAGTCTCCTGAGCCCCTTCCGGAACGGGCTCAATGATCACCTTAGCCAGATCGTCGAGCAGCTCAAAAACCTCCGGGCAGGTATCCACGCACAGCCCACATCCCGTGCAAAGCTCTTCATCCACAATGGCAATCATCATAGTTCCCTTTCAGTTAGATTTAAACCTCAAGCCCCGAATTTAGTCAGTCTGTTCGCGTGGGCTAACACCAGGGGCATCAGATTGATCATTTTTTGCCTGCCCAGTCCACCGTGGGCCATGGCTCTTTCGCCGAAGCTCTTCACATCATCCGGCC
>DAOVKO010000234.1 GCA_030631725.1 Actinomycetes bacterium
AGCCATAGAAAAACCCTACAAAACCCAAACTGACCGATTTTGCCACACGTCGTCATTGCGAGCAAACGCCTTGCGGTTGCGTGGCCTTATCACTGCTTTAGCAGTAATCTCAATCTCCAAAACGAGATTGCTTCGTCGTTCGCTAAGCTCACTCCTCGCAATGACATACAGCAACCCCGATTCATCGGGGTCTCGAAACCGGTCAGTTTGAGTTATGGAGCCATTACTCAATTTCTATGAGCTGGCCCTGACGAAGGTACTTCATTTGCGACGTGCCCGTGTCGTGGTTATCGGGGTGATGAACCAGATACATTTTTTTGCGGATTTCGGCGTCCAGGCCCATCAGTTCGTCAAGGGCGGTGTGGGGAAAGTCTCCGACCTCGTGAAAGATGCAATCCGCGGGGCTGACAAAGTCGATTACCTCCGGATCGAAGGGGGTGTCTGAGGAGTAAGCGAAGGATCGGCCTGCAAAATCGATCTTAATAGCATAGGTCGGGACCATGTGCTGGGTGCGGAGAATCCGGATCTGGTAATTGGCGAGCTTGTTGGACCGGCCGGGTTGAAGGACCTGGCTGGTAAAATAGTCCTCGAAAGTGCCCAGGCGAACGCGGCCCAGTTCGTTGTCCAGGATGGCATCCATTCCGGCGGCCATGAAGTCCGGCCAGATGCGCTGCATAATCTCCGGCCCGCCGGCGATGGGGGCCTTGCGCTTGGCTTCGAATTTGCTGTAGAGGCCTATGACCGGCACGCCGGAGCAGTGGTCGGCGTGCAGATGAGTTATGATCGTAACCGCAAAATCTTTTACGTCCAGGTTCAGCTCGTGTCCGGCACAGGCTTCGCGGAGCACCTTGCGGATGGGAAAAGGGGCTTCGAGCAGGGTCCAGGTTTGGCCGGTCTGGACGGCAAAACCGACGCTGTAGTTGCGGTCGCTGAAGGCCCAACCCGTGCCCAAGACCAGTACGCGAAACTGCTCAGGGGGCATGTTGAATCCTTTCGTCAGAAACTCCGGGAGTTTGATTATCGCCGGGACTTGCCCCCCAAGCAAGGGCAAATACGGATAAGACCTTGACAGAAACATTCTCATCCGCGAGTATCTGATGAGATTTTGGTGCTCGAGTTCTGTCTGAATTAGCGGAGGAATTGCAATGCTGCGACTCGGCGTGAACATTGATCATGTGGCTACGGTGCGTCAGGCCCGGCAGACCTTTGAGCCGGACCCCGTCTGGGCGGCTGTCGAAGCCGATTTGGGCGGGGCAGACGGTATTACCTTTCACCTGCGGGAAGATCGTCGTCATATCCAGGACCGTGACGCGGTCTTGCTGGCTGAGACGGTCAATGCCAAACTGAACATGGAGATGGCCATGGCTGCGCCCATCGTGCGTGTGGCCATACAGCTAAAGCCGGACCAGGTCTGCCTGGTCCCGGAAAAGCGCCAGGAGGTTACCACCGAAGGCGGGCTGGACGTGGTCAAGGGCAAGCGAACGGCCCGGGAGATTGTCAAGAAGATGCACGCCGCGGGGATCGAAGTGTCGATGTTCATCGATCCGGACGTCGAGCAGATCAAGGCCAGTGCCGATATCGGGGCCGATTCGGTGGAGCTGCACACCGGCACCTATGCGAACGCCCGCAGCAAGCGCCAATCCAGCAGGGCTCTGCGAGCATTGGAAAAGGGATTGATAGCCGGGCTGGAGTTTGACCTGGATGTACATGCCGGGCACGGCCTGACCTATCATAACGTCCAGCCGTTGGTGTCCATGGCTGGTTTCAGCGAATTCAACATTGGTCACTCTATTATTGCTCGGGCCATGTTTGTGGGATTGCGCCAAGCAGTCAGAGAGATGAAAGAGCTTTTGGTAGGCATGAGGCTTGAGGCGTGAGTATTGGTTATTAGTCATTAGCTATTAGCTATTTGTTATTTTGAAGAGACCCACAGCTTCAGGCTAAATAACAAATAACAAATGACTGATGACTAATAGCTAATGATTAAGAAGGTAGTGGTATGCGCGAGGAACAGCGGGAAAGCTGGGGGTCTCGGCCGGCGTTCGTGTTGGCAGCCATCGGCTCGGCTGTGGGGCTGGGCAACCTCTGGGGGTTTCCCTATAAGCTTTACAGCCACGGCGGAGGGGCGTTTCTGATTCCCTACGTCATCGCTATGCTCCTGATCGGGCTGCCTTTGCTGATTGCGGAATTTTCCCTAGGGCATCTTACTCAAAGGGCTGCCCCGGATGCCTTCGGCCGAGCGGATCGCCGATTCGCCTTTGTGGGCTGGTGGCAGATAATCCTCAGCTTTGTGATCATCACCTACTACGCGGTGATACTGGCCTGGTGCCTGAGCTTTCTGTATTACTCAGTGGTGGGGATTTTTCAGGGGGCGCTGCCGTGGGCGGGAGAAGGAGTGGAAGGTGTAGAAAAGGCCAAGGCGTTCTTCTTCAAGGACTACCTCGACATGACGGAAGGTTTTTCTCTGGGGGGCATGCGCTGGCACATTGTGGGGGCTCTGCTGGTTACTTGGCTGGCGATGTATTTTTGTATATTTCGCGGGGTCAAGATGGTCAGCAAAGTAGTGATGTGGACCGTACCACTGCCCTGGCTGATGCTGCTGATTTTGACTATCCGTGGGCTGACGCTCGATGGGGCAGTCCAGGGATTGGAGTATTACCTCGAGCCCAACTGGGACCGGCTGGCTAATCCGGAGACGTGGCGATGGGCGTTCGGCCAGATGTTTTTCTCGATGAGTTTGGCCTTTGGAGTGATGATTACCTACGCGAGCTTTTTGCATCGCAAGAGCGATTTGAACAATAACGCGGCGGTGATCGGCCTGGCGGATATGGGGACGAGCTTTATAGCGGGTCTGGCGGTCTTTGCCACGCTTGGAGGGATGGCCTATGCCACTAAAGCAGCCGTGCCCGTCGAAGCCGTAGCTGACAAAGGTCCAGGTCTGGCCTTTGTGGCCTTTCCTTATGCCCTGGCCCAGTTGCCGCACGCAGCCTGGTTCAGCCTGGTGTTCTTCAGCAGCCTCTTGCTTTTGGGGATAGACTCAGCCTTCAGCATCAGCGAAAGC
>DAOVKO010000160.1 GCA_030631725.1 Actinomycetes bacterium
CTCATGGTGAGTAAATCATCAAGGCTGAGGTCAAGAAGCTCAGCTCGCGGATGAAACTGCCTCTCTTTTGGCTGGGGGGTGGCGCGATTAAAGGGGCAGACCTCCTGACAGATATCACAGCCATAAATACATACGTTTTTCTTGTTTGTCTTTTCAAGGACTCCAGCGGGGATGGGGCCCTTATGTTCGATGGTCAAATAGCTAAGACACTTGCGGGCGTCGAGCAGGCCCGGCTCAGCAAGTGCTCCAGTGGGGCAGGCATCGATGCAGGCTGTGCATGAGCCGCATTGGTTTTCAATCGGAGCATCAAAAGTCAACTCCAGGTCGGTCAGAAGTTCGCCGAGGAAGATCCAGGAGCCATATTTGCTATTGATGATAAGCGAGTTTTTCCCCTGCCAGCCGAGGCCGGCCCGCTGAGCCAAGGGCTTTTCCATCAGGGCCAAGGTATCCACAGCCACTCGGCTGCGAAAGTCTCGGCCAATGATATTTTGTAATTTATCTTGGAATGATTTGAGCTTTTCGGCCAGGACCAGGTGGTAATCCCTGCCCAGGGCATAGCGGCTGATGAGCGGCTGGCGATGGTTCCTGGTGGTAGAAAGTGGGACAAAATGGTAGTTCAAACCCAGGCAAATGATACTCCGAGCCCATGGAAAAAGGGCCTTGGGGCGAGCCCTTTGTGTGGGGTTTCGCTGCAAATAGGTCATCTCGGCGGTGCAGCCGGAGCGGACGGCCCGGCGGAGTCTTTGGCCGGCTTGAGTCAGTGGCTCGGCGGAGCTGATGCCCGCCAAGTCGAAACCCTCCTGTTTGGCTAACTTTTTGACAGCGCGAGCCAATTTGTGCGGATCATTATTCATCTGGGAAGTGATTGTACCAAAAACTAAACAAGAAAATAAACCCCCGGGACGTAGCCCGGGGGCGTTAGAGAAGAGTAAATAATATCTGGACCAGGGGAACTAAACGGCTACAATTACGTAAGATAAGTGGTCGGCCAAGAGTAGCGAAAACCAGGTAAAACATTTGCGAGCATATTAGATGGTTTCAAAAGTGGAAGTTTCCGAGAGCAACGTCATATTGACCGAGCGTTTGAGTAAGGTGTATCGCAGCTTCTGGGGCTTGCCGCGGGTTCGGGCCTTGAATGAGGTGAGCTTTGCAGTGCCCTCGGGCTCGGTGTTCGGGCTGCTGGGTCCGAACGGCTCGGGCAAGACGACGATCATTAAGCTGCTGCTGGGTTTGGCCAGGCCGACCGGCGGCAGAGCGGTGGTGCTGGGCAAGCCGGCGGGTGATCAGAAGGCCCGGGCCAGGATCGGTTATCTGCCGGAAGAGTCGTACCTGTATGAGTTCCTGAGCGGTCGCCAGACGCTGGATTTTTACGGCAAACTTTTCGGCATGAACCGACAACTCCGCCGGGAACGCACCGAAGAATTGCTCAATACCATGGGCATCGATCGGCGGGACCGCAACCGGCGGGTGGGCTCGTATTCGAAAGGTATGGCCAGGCGAATCGGTTTGGCACAGGCACTGATAAACGATCCGGATTTGATTATTCTGGATGAGCCGACTACGGGGCTCGACCCCATCGGCACGGTACAGATGAAGAAACTCATCAAGGAACTGCAACAGCAAGGCAAAACTATTTTTCTCAGCTCGCACCTGCTGGCTGACGTGGAAGATATCTGCGACCGGATTCTAATACTCTACCGCGGTCGGGTGAAAATGACCGGAGCAGTGGATGAACTTCTGAGCCTGAAGGATGTTTTCGAACTGCGGGCCCGAGGAGTCAAGCAAGAGCTGCAGGATAAGCTCAGCGATCTGGTGGAAAGCAGCGGAGCTGAAACTATCTCAGCCGGGGCCCAACGGGCCAAACTCGAAGAGTTGTTCAAGCGAGTGGTGTCCGAGGAGATAAAACAGAAAGATAATTAGACCCGGATTTCCCAGATTCAAGTAGCGCATTTGAGACTGTTATTATCTAAAGTGCAAAATAATATTAGTGGTAAGTTATCGCCACGAGCTTTCTCGGGCCACATTGACCATTGCCTGCAAATTCGCCAAAGGTGTCGCAGGTGGCACCATGTCTCCCGAGGCGAGTATGTATCCGGAAGGGCCCCCCTCCTTACATTTCCTGATAGATTCCTCTCGTACCTCTTGCACGGAACCGTTCGAAAGCGTGAGTGTATTCACCCCACCCATCAGGGCTACTCTGTCCCCGACTCTGGCCTTTGCATCTGACACTTCGACTCCGCCCAAAGGATCAAGAGGTTCGATTGCGTTAGCCCCTGTGTCTGCCATCATTTCTAAGATCGGGCGGGAATTGCCACAAATGTGTATATAGTTCAATATGTCTTTCCCGGCGAAGTGTTGACAGAATTGTTTGTAAGCGGGCAGGCAAAAGGTCTCAAAGTGTTTGGGGCTGAGCAAACTGGCACTTGCCGATGGATCTCCAATATACAAGGCATCGATACCTGTATTCAGAAGCTTCTCTGCTCGCTGGATCATTGCTTCAGCCTGCATGCTCATAACGGCAGAGACAAAACTCGGACGCTCGTAGAAATCAATCATGCCCTGTTCACGACCTCGGAGCTCAGTGTAGGTATTCATCGTAATGCCCCCCGGGGCCGATGCGACGAACAGCTCCGGAACGCGTGCACGAGCGTTTCGCAGCAAATCGATTTTTTCATCCGACAACTGCTCGACCATGTTTTGCAATCGAGCGTTTGCTTCAGCAAGTGTTTCGACAGGAGGCACCGGCACGTCTGGGACAAATATTCCACCTCCATGACTATCAATGATACCTTTGCGTTTGTCCGTTTTCTCATCAAGCACGACTAACCTGTCACCTTCACGAACAACCCTCATTGGATCGGGAAGAACGAATAATCGCAAACCATCGCAGCAGACTCTACGGGCAAGTTCAATTACGTACTCATAGATCAAGTCCGGGGATTCAGCGCATTGCCGATACCCTTCCAGCCAATCTGTGCCCTCAGCAGTAGCCTTAATGCGGATACATACGTCATGGCATATTTGCGGCATTGTCGGAATGCGAGCTGTAGGTTTGCGCAGCATTGCAGCTTTCATTAATTCCCTTGAATTGCCTGACACTGTTTGCTCGTGCTTATCCAAAGTCATTGTTGTTCCCAACGAGATATCTTAACCGACATTTCTCAGATAAAGGCTTAAACAACAAAACTTTCTTCGTACGACATCGATAATTATGCTAAAATCATTTTGAGCAGTCAAGGATTTTCGTTGTCGAGGCAGTTTTTGTGAAAATTTCGATGTCCGATTATCTCTAAGTTCGCAAGCAGCCATTGGCTTCTCCAAATCAGAACAGCAAAACTGGCTTGAATTGTCTGGATAAGGTTTATCCTGGATTTCCCAGATAGAATCGCGCAAATGCGATATAACCTCCTTGTAGAGTAGAGGTTACGTATAAAATCGGTTGAATCTGGTGGGTGAAAGCAGCAAATCTGGTTCTCCTATACAAAATCAGCATCGAAAGGACCAAACCAAAATAAATGCGAATGGCTAAATTCGCAATCCGGGTTTATACTATCAAATCAGTCTCAGATGCGCTACTTGAATCCGGGAAATCCGGGATACAGAAAGAGAATTAGACGCAGATGAAGAAAGGCTTGAGGCCTGAGACTTGAGGTTTGAGGAAGAGAATACAGAAATTAGACGCTGATTTCGCTGATGACACCGATTCGACGCAAAGATAGACGCTCGCCCATTTTGCTGGCGATGGTGTTGGCCTTGGCCGTTGCGGGCACGGCGGGGGCTACGCTGAGGCCCAGCGAAGTGGCGGTACTGGCCAACAGCAGCTTTGCGGGGTCGGTCGAATTGGCCAAGTACTACTGCAGCGTCCGCGGTGTACCGCAAAGCCATATCATCACCGTGGCCATGCCGGACGGAGAGCGGATAGCCCGGTCGCTATACGAAAAGTCGATTGCAGTGCAGTTCCGTGAGAAACTGCGGCAGATTCCGCAGAGTGAGAAGATTCGCTGCGTGCTAACGGTGCGGGGTGTGCCGCTGCGGATCGGGTCGGCCCAGCCGAGTGAAGCGGTACGGCTTATGCTGAGCAAGCTGGATAAGGACAGGAAACAAGCTGGGGATGAGCTGGAAGGACTGCTCGAACGAGCCAAGCAAGTAGCAGGACTGCGGGAGCCTCTGCCGGTGGGGCCGGAGAATGAATCGCTGGAGAGCCGGCTCAAAAGGCTGCACAAGCTGGCACCCGAAGAAATGGAACGGGCCAGGCAGAAGGTCGAGGCCTTGCCGGAATCGCTCTACAAGCGGACAGCCGAGGAGAAACTTAATAAGGTGGTCGGGGCAATGTTCGGGCTTGCGGGAGAAATCGAGCGGCTAAAACGGCAAGAAAAATCGAACGGGAACGGCACTGGGACCAAGAGGTTGGCTGAGCTGGAAAAGGAACTTGGAGAAACCAACAAGAAAATCGCAGGACTGATGGTCCGCAGAGTAACGCAGGATGAGTTGGAAAAGGCGGGGGAACTGGTCCGGCAGGTGCGAGGGGTGTGGGGATTGATTCAACATCTGGGGGCGACAAGGATCAGGCTCAGGTACCCATACGAGAAGTCAAGCAGCTCGTTCGATTCGGAGCTGAGCATGGTGTTGGCAGGGGCCTACCCCAGCAGAGGGCCGATAGCGAACCTGCTGAATCTGGATTACCGGGCGAGGAAACGACTGCGGATATTGATGGTCTCGCGAATCGACGGAGAAAGCGACAGAGTAGCCCGGGGGCTGATCGATATGGCAGTGCGGACGGAGAATAGGGGGCTCGGGGGGCGGGCTTATATCGATGCCGGCTGGGAAAGGGCGAAGAAGAAGGGATACCAGGGGACAGAAGAATCACTGCTGGCGACGGCCAAGCTGCTCAAGCGACACAGCGGGATGGCGGTGAGCCTGGATACGAAAACCGAAGTGTTCGCCCCGGGCTCCTGCCCGCAGGCGGGGCTGTATTGCGGATGGTACAGCTTGAAGAAGTACGTCGATGCGTTCGAGTGGGTTGAGGGGGCCGTGGGCTATCATATTGCTAGTTTTGAGATGGAAAG
>DAOVKO010000107.1 GCA_030631725.1 Actinomycetes bacterium
CGCAAATAACTTGCACAGCCTCAGCCCCGGCCTCCAACGCCACCCCAGCAAATCCCAGCACGACTGCAATTATCAAGATCGTTTTCATTTCCGCCTCCTTTTTTTGTACTTTCCAACCAGTCCTCCCAACCTCCTTGGCCTAGTGACTCATCCCTCCTTCCAGGCTAGCTCTACGGCTGAGTAACATCGTGGCCAGCGCAGCCGGTTCAGGCAAATGCTCATTGAAATCGGCTTCCAATATCAGGTAATCGGCGAAGTCAGCCGCCCATGCCGTCTGCCTGCAGGGCACCTACTACACAGAGTGCGTTCAAGGGGTTAATGCACTAATCCGTCCTTGTGTTACGCTTTTTGTTGAGACAATTCCAAAAAAAACTGTAACAGACCCCTCATTTTGTGCATTATACTAGAGAAAGTGAGTCGTATTGATGGCAGCGATTGTCTCGAGTTGGTCAAGCAGGCCCAGCTTGGCGATCAGGTAAGCCTCGACCGCTTGGCCGGCCTGCTCAGGCCCAAGGTCTACGCGTACATCTATCGGCTCACGCTGGACTATCACTTGGCTGAGGACCTTTCCCAGGAAACCCTGCTGGAGCTGGTTAAGTCTTTTTCTTTCAGAAAGTTAGCGTTTAAATCAGCCGGGATGTTTAGTTCATGGCTGTTTCGCACAGCATTGGGCAAGGTTCAGATTCATTTCAGAGACCAAGCCAAACGTATAATGCTAATGTCAGCAATCCACAACGATGTCTTGTCCCGCGTCATGTCCAGCCATCATACGGATGGGCTAACCGCCTTGATGCGCAAGGAGTTGTCCACTGCTGTATTCCAAGCTATCAGCAAGCTGAGGCTCAGTTATCGAAACGTTCTGGCTCTGCGATGCTTTGAGCAGATGTCATATTCTGCGATTGCGGCTGTGATGGACTGCAGCGAAGTTCGCGTCAGGGTGCTGGTCTTTCGGGCGCAGCGTTCACTCAAGCGGCAGTTATCTCAGTACGGCTTCAGTAAGACATTATTCCTGACGGCATTAGGATTGTTTGGACGGATCACCGCCCCCGCCGAGGCCTCGGCAACTGCTCCCGTAACGGCCGCTGCCATCAAGGTCGGCCTGGCCGGCACGCTCGTCGGCGCTGCTGGCACGACAATCGGCATCGCCGCTGGTACTGCTGTAGTTGCCACAGTGCTTGCCATAGGCACAATTACAGTTTTATCCAATGACAGACCTCCCAAACGGTCCGAAGTAAGAAGTATTCGTTATGTTTACCACAGCCCCCATCCGGACCGCGCCAAAGCTGTAGACAACATAAGCGAAGCTATCCGCGAGTCGCGGTTTTATTTTCCAGATGGGATTGACGGACCTGTTTTCAGACGTAATCAGGCCTGGACCCTAAACCGGCAATTTCAATTCCAGGACTGGTTGCAGAACGGTCAGGGTAGTTATGAGTATCAGCCACCAAGACACGTTATAATTCATAATTGCAATGGCCTTTATCCAGAGCAAACCTTGATTCTGCTTTCGGACCCGTCTGATTTCCGTGCCTTTGTTCGCGATGTCGAAGGTAAGAGAACGGCAGGTATTACCACCTATGATGAAGAAACAGGCCTGCCTGTGGGAAGATCACAGGTCGTATTTGACAATGTTGAGGACTCTTATGTGAAATTCGAATACAATACGTTAGACCAAGCCGATTTCCAACACACCTGGCCTTCAGATGTTATTGTAATAGATCAGCGGGATGCCATGCACAAGCGAGGCTGGACTTATTTCCGCATTACAGGCCAAATCAATAATGAACAAATCTCGGGCTACGGACAAATTCCCTTTATCTATGACGCTCTGCGGGAGCATCCACCTTGGTTGAGATTGAATATAGGCGACAGACTCCAGATTACGGATATTCCTTCGGGGGCGCGTTTGGCCAATTCCGCTGGAACGCTAGTTGCGGCTTTGCCGTCAGGCAGTTTCTTCAGAGGATTGCCTCAGCCTTGGATGGGAATGCACACCCTCGATATTGTACGCAGAAATGCTGCCAAACACAGGCTGTGGTTTCAAACGAGACTATTGGACAATATTGTGCAGCATCCATTCTATAGAAAGGCAAAAGTTACAGTGTTGAATGATCGGCAAGGCGTGAATCTAAGACTAACATATCTTATTGACATGCAGAAAGACGTTGTTGAAAGTATACGTATAGCGTCATCTTCCGGTGATGGGATCGAAACGCGGGGTGTCATCAGATTTGAGTATCTTGAGGATGTTGAACAGGTGGCTGACGAATTTATTGAGCCGATCGAACTAACACCTTCAGAAGTGTCACCCAAGAAGAACATGGTCTCGTTTTGGCTAATGGAGTTGGCCCAGGGCGCACTTAGCCAGCCAGTAAAATGACTCAGCGGACTAAGAAACAGTTTGTGGCCGGTTGCTTTGGAGTTGAAACGTCGCAAAAAGAAAGCCGCCGCTGCTCAGAAAGAAAAAATGGCAAGAAATGATACACGGTCCGCACCCCTAGAATTGCCTGTAGGGAGGAACTGTAAACGCAATGCGTTCACACTTATTGAGCTATTGGTGGTGGTGGCCATAATTGCCTTGCTGGTGAGCATCCTGCTGCCGAGCCTAAACCGGGCCCGCGAGCTATCCCAGCAAACGGTCTGTCTCCATAATCTGAAACAATGGTCCTTGGCCTTGGCTATTTACGACCACCGGAACGGATGCCTTCCCACTTTCTTTGAATCTGATAATGAAGTTGACATTATCTACACAATCGGTCCATATCTCGGCTATAGCTTTTATGACTTCTGCGGTCCGGGTATTCTGGGCCCGTCCCCCCCAAGTATCGTACCCCTGGTTGGACCACCGATATGGCATTGCCCCACGGCCCCGGACAATGCCTATGGGTACGGGTTTAACTACCCCAATGTCTTTGGTTATGCTGACAGAGACGTTCCGCCAGAGGGTCATAGGCCCTGGCGGATGTATGAAATTCCCAGGCCTGCGGAGACTATCGCGATGGGAGACTCTCAGGTGTACAGATTTCTATACGCGCCCTATGGGCCTAGCGCGTGGGAACCTAATTGGGATCATGACGGTGATAGTGTCAATGACACGAATTTGTGGGTACGAGACTACCTGGCGGGGATTCACGGTTACGAGATACCCTACAATAATATCGCGCCTCGGCATGGGGATCGAATTGCTAATTGTGCCTTCCTCGACGGCCACGCCGAAGGTATACACATCAACGAACTAATGGACCCAAATCGACGGCTCTGGGGCGAGGACCTTTGGGAGTAAAGGCTGCTCGCCGTTTGGCCGATCCCCCCACCGTCGGGCTCGGCGAGTGGGTCGGAACAAACTTCGAGCATAAGTACCTCGCCCAAGGCCGAACCATCTACAGCCGCACGGCCCGGAAAATCAGCGGCCCTTAGCACCGCTCTGCTTCCTGATCTGCTCTATATCTTTGAGCAATTCCGGATTGCTCTTGGCTGCCTCACTCAACTCCCCTACCAACTCATCCAAGCGGGCATAAAGACGCCGATGTTTTCGCCCCTCATTTGCCGCCAGCACATACGCACAAAGAATCGGAAAAGTAATAGACGCGCAGGAATAAACCACCACGTTGTTGATGTTGGCGTCCTTGATCTTTCCCCAGCTCTTGGCCTCCTGCGGTGTAGCCCCTGATAGTCCGCCCCACTGCGGCGAATCAGTAGTCAGTTGAATGAAATAATCGTGCCCTCCCTTGCTTTGGTCCCGAAGTATCTGGGCCAGCGTCGGCTGGGTCTGCAGATAAAAATTCTTGGGCGAGCCCCCGCCCAGCACCACCACCGCGTTCTTCGCAGCCCGGCGCACAATAGCCGTCGTCTCGATAACATCCCGCACCGGATCAATAACAATCGGCTCATTGAAAAGATGCTCAACGATCAGGTTCATGGCAATCGAGCTGTCCCCCGGCGCACTGGTATATATCGGCACATCGTACTTAGCCGCCGCGGCCAAGAGCGATTTTTCCGGCGCCGCTGCCTCACGCCCAATCGAATCGCCCAAAGCCTTGTGCAACTGAGCACTGCCGATGGGCTTGTTCGTCGGCAAATCCTTCACCGCCTGATGAATAATAGTATCCGTAGCCTGCAGCGTCGCCGAATCCTCGATGAACGTATCATAGATCCGGGCGATGTCCATCTGGGCCAGGGCGTTGTCGTCAGCCTGAAAGTGCCCCTGGAACATTGGGCAATCGAATGGCCGATGCATGTCATGATAGAGATTAGCCCCCGTGGAGATGATAAAATCCACGAATCCTTTTTTGATAAGCGAAATAATCGGCCCCGACATCCCGATCGGCGTCATGGCCCCGGCCAGGGTCAGGGCGATCGTGGCATCCTCCGTGATCATCTTGCCAAACAGTCGGCAGGCCTCCGCCAAACGCCGGGCGTTGAACCCTGAGCCGGCAAAAACCTTATCCACAAATTCGCGGACCTGTTCGCAGCCGTCAAGCTCCAGCGGTTCGATCATTCGATAGGCTTGAGGCTTGCTCGTGCTTCGCAGCGAAGCGCCGCTTCGCAGAGTAGTAAGGCTTGAGGCCTGTGTAAGTTCAAGCCTATGGTTTTCCGCTTTACGCTCCACGCTCTACGCTCCACGCTCTACGGCTAGGGCACGAAAACCACCGCAGCCACCACTGTGGTCCACATTCCGTTTTTCCCTCCCGTAGCCGTCTGCACCATCGCCCGGGTCCGTACGATCTTACCGCTCATCCGATAGATTTCTTTGCGCTCGTCGTAGCCGGTCTCCGGGTCAAAGCGGATACCCAACGTACTGGCCAGCATAGACGCCGCCATATCCTCCACGTAGTCAGCCCCCTCCTTGGCCGTCATCCCGTAGCAATGGTGCTCGGATATGTAGCCGTAGGAATCCCCCTTAGCCGGCACGGCCAGTCCCACCCCCGAGAAAATAAGCCGCCCCTTTTCATTGGTGCTTGTATCGGCCAGCACAGCGTAAACAATCTCCCCCGCTGCCAGCTTTGCCGCCCCCTTGGCCCGCGAGATGATCCTGCAATTCGGCGGATAGATGCTCGAAACCCGTACCAGGTTATACTGAGCAACCCCCGCCTGACGAAGGGCCCACTCGAAGGACTGCAAACGCTCCTTGTGTCTGCCCACTCCCCTGGTGAAAAACGCCTCCCGTGGTACCATTGGCTCACTTCTCCTGCCTGTGCTCAACCAATATCCTCGCCTGACAATGGCAAAACCACAGATTATAGAAGCCCCGTGCCTCACCACAAGAACATTTCGACCCAAAAGTAGGATTTTGGCTGGCCCAGACCGCCCAGGTTATGCTATATTAGAGGGTTCAGAGTTCAGCTGGACCCTTATTACCCAGCCCTGAGCGGTCTGAGGACACAAATGATGAAACCCGATTCACAAATCCCTTCCACTCAGCAGGCCCTTTGTCTGCGAGGCCCGGGCCACGAGTATCTCGGCCTGGAGCAAACCCCCGTTGCTCAGCCCGCCGACGACGAAATACTCGTCCGCATCGACGCCGTGGGAGTCTGTGCCTCCGACGCCAAGCTCGTGATCCAGGGCAATACTCACGCCCGCACCCGCGGAATGGACCTCGACGCTCGGCCCATCATCCCAGGCCACGAGGTTTCCCTCACGGTGGTAAAGCCCGGCAAAAACCGCGCCAAAGACTATCAGCCCGGCCAAAGATACGCCGTCCAGGCCGCCATTACCTATCAGGGCGAACAAACCGCCTACGGATATCGTCTGCCCGGAGGCATGCAGCAGTACCAGTGTATAGGCCCTGCCGTCATTGACACCAACAGTCTTTTGTCCATCGAGCCTAAGCTCGGCTATTCCCAGGCCGCCCTGGCCGAGCCCTGGGCTTGCGTCTACTATTCCTATTATCGCCATCGCCCCGACCGCCAGGTCCTCAAGGGCGGCACCGCCTGGTACATCGGGGCTGGGCCGCTGGGATTGATGCACATCGAAAAGGGAATTGCCGACGGGGCCAAAAAGATCGTCGTCTCCGAAGTCTCCCCCGTCCGCCTCGACAAGGTCCGTCAGAGCCTGGCCCCCCTGGCCGAGCGGGCCGGCGCGGAGTTGGTCCTGGTAAACACGGCCCGGGAGCCCATTGAGAAGTATCTGAACAAGGGCCAAGCCGATGATATCATTATATTATGTCCGGTCGCCCAGGTCGTCGAGCAGGCCGTGGGGTACTTGGCCTTCGAGGGTTATCTAAATGTCTTCGCCGGCTTTCCCAGCCGCGATAACTCCAATGTAACCCTCAACCTCAATGACATGCACTACGGCGGCTGGACCCTCATTGCCTCCAGCGGCTCACCTATCGAGGCCCTGGCCAAAGCCTTGGCCGACACCGCTGCCGGCACGATCGATCCCAACAACTCCGTGGCCTGTGTCTGTGGTTTGGATTCAGCCAAGCAGGCCATCGCTGCCGTCCACGAGGCTAGATTCCCGGGAAGAATCGTGGTATATCCGCACTTGAATATGCCCTTGACCGATATAAGTGAGTTGTGTCCGGACGGCCGTTGGTCCAAGCAGGCTGAGCAGAAGCTGCTCGCCTCGATTGGCTCCCAGTAGGTTCGTAAGTCGTGTTCTTGTGATTTGGAGTTATGGCCATGGCCAAGTCAATAGCCATTGCAGGTGTAACCGGGGCCGTGGGCCAGGAATTCCTCAGCGTCCTGGCCGACCGGAATTTCCCCTTCAATAAAATAAAGATGCTCGCTTCCGAGCGATCCGTCGGTAAGACCATCGAGTTCAAGGGCGAAACCTACACCGTCGAGCAGCTCAGCAAGGACAGCTTCGACGACGTGGATATCGCTCTGTTCAGTGCCGGCGGGGCCAGGAGCAGACAGTTTGCCCCTGCTGCCGTTGCTGCCGGAGCCGTCGTGGTCGATAACTCCTCAGCCTTCCGCATGGACCCCGACACTCCGCTGGTCGTCCCCGAGGTCAACCCCGACGACGTAAAGCAGCATAAGGGCATTATTGCCAATCCCAACTGCTCGACCATCATCATGGTTGTGCCCATTTGGCCCATCCACAAGGTCAACCCCATCAAGCGCATAGTGGTCAGCACTTACCAGGCCGCCAGCGGCGCCGGGGCCAAGGCCATGCAGGAGCTCATCGACCAGACTCGCGATGTCCTGGACGAGAAGCCCGTGCGCAAAGAGGCCTTCCCACACC
>DAOVKO010000151.1 GCA_030631725.1 Actinomycetes bacterium
GTGACCGGGTCGATGGCCAAGCCATAAACGATTCGCTCGGGCAAAGGTCTGCTGGCGTACTCTTCCTCGCTGGGCTGGCGGTAGTAAATCTTTACTTGGTGGTAGAGCTGAGAGTATTTCCTTTTCAGGGCCTGGCGGGAATTGCGGAAATCATCTGCGTCAAGGTCGCCGGTGATGGCCGCCAGAATATCCTGGCCTTTCCAGATTCTATATTTCTGTTTGAGGTCGAGTATGCCGCGGATGGTCAGGCCGATGAAATTGCCGTCCTGGTCGGCTATGAGTGAGGGAACCACGCCCATGGTTTCGCCGGTGCTCAGCTCAGCGGAGATACCGCCGGAAGTTGCGCCTAGAAAGTACTCGGGGAAGGGATCGGCCGAATCGTAGCGGAAGCTGCCGGCCAAGCGACTACTGCTGATATGCCATTCGCTGCCGGAGCGGTATATGGAAACCAACTGCAAGGGGGGCAGCGGTTTTTTCATCGGGGCTTGGGATCTGATCAACTCCTCGAGCTCTTTTGATTCGGTGAAGGCTACGGGCTGCAAACCGATTGGGTCGGAAACCTCCAGGACGGCCGCGTCCATTTTCTTGAGGATCGTCAGTAACCTTGCCCGGCGGGCTCGGCCGTCGGAGCCGATAACCTCTATGCGATCGATGAGTCGCAGTTCCGTTTCCGGGTCGGCAATGAGTACGTGTCCGTAGTGGTCGAGCACGATGCCGCCCAAGTCCAGGCTCATTTTTCGTTCGACCATTCGCCGGGCCAAACGCTCCTGAAAGGAGGCTTGCTGCTCACCGGAGCCGAACTCATTGGCAATGTCCCGCTTGAAATAGACGTGTGCACGCACCATGGAGGCGCGTACGCCATCGAGCAGCCGGCGGCGAGCCAGAGCTTCCTTGGGCTGTCTGAGCCAGAGGCAACCGGCTGGCCAGAGCAACAGCCCAGCCAGTAGGATGCAAAGCACAAATTGCCCCAGGCCGTATCTGTTCGAGGCCCTGCTAGTCTTCTTCATCGTAGTCCTTTCTATAGTCGAGCACTATCAGTCGAGGCAGTCCCTTGCGCAATACCTCCAGCAGGACCTTCTTTTCACGCTGTTCGTCGGCGATGATTTGCTCATAGATTTTTTCGATGTCGCTAAGCGTATCTATCTGCTTCATTTGGTCGAGGCTGTCGCCGATTTTCAGAATGATGTCGTTCCTGCGGACCCCCGCTTTGGCGGCGTTTCCGGGATAACGCACCGCCCGGACGAAGAGGCCCTCTTGGTGATAGAAGTAGAGATCGGGATCGGCGAACTGTGAAATCTCCTTGACGGTCATATTCCATCTCCGGCAGTCGAAATCTTCTCCCTCGAACTTGCCCTTCAAGGTGAGGGAGAGTTTGGCGTGTGCGATCTGGTCCCGGCGACGATAGGTAATATCCATTTCCTTCTCGGGTGGGATATCGGCGAGCTGCCAGTAGAGCTTAGGCAGCTGCTCGACATATTTGCCGACATATTCAATGCCGCCAACGGTGAGCAGGACGTCTCCGGCCTGGAGGCCCGCCAATTGGGCAGGGGAGTTATCCTCGACGCCGGCTACGAGCACACCGGTGTCGCCTTCGATGAAGGTGTTGCTGTTGAAATCCTTCAGGGCCTGGAGTCGCAGTCCGGTCCAGGCCCGGGCGACTTTGCCGTCCTGCTTCAGACGGCCAACGACATCCTTGACCACGTTGGAAGGAATGGAAAAGCCAAGACCTCCGATCATTATGCCCAGGGTGTTGATGCCCACGATCTTGCCCTCGGTGTTGACCAGCGGCCCGCCGCTATTGCCGGGATTGATGACCGCGTCGGTCTGAATCCAGGTATTATATTTATGGAGAGATTCGAAACCCAGATAGCGGTCGGCGTTCATGATGATGCCCAGAGAGATGCTGCGTTTGAAGCCAAAGGGTGAGCCCAGGGCCATGACGAATTGGCCCTCGGAGACTTTATCGGAGTCGGCGAATTCGCCGAAGGGCAGGGCTGGGGCGTCTTTGGGGAGCTTCAGGCGCAGGAGGGCCAGGTCGGTTTCCTTGTCGAGGCCGACAATCTCGGCCTTGACCTGTTCCTTGTTATAAAGAACGCAGTTGATTTCAATGGCCTTTTCGGCGATGTGATTGTTGGTAACCACTAGGCCGTCGGGAGAGATTATTACACCTGAGCCGAAAATCTCCGCCCGTTTTTTTTCACCGCTGCCGAACTCCTCGCGGATGGGTTTGACAAATACCAGGGCCGGAAAGACCCGCTTCTTGGCAGTGGCGATGATCTGCTCAAAATCGAGGCGATCTTTGGCCGGAACAGCGGGGGGCTCGGGCCTAGCGGCTGGAACTGGTGGCTGCTCGGTGGGCACGTCTGCCGAGAAAGCAGGGCACCAGAAGAAAAGACTGAACAGGAGTATTATTACGACGGGGATTTTTTTTATGGCCATGATAACTCCGAGAGATATTCGCCCTAGAGTGTCCGCACGGCTCAAGCTATGCGGCTGTTTTCAGGCTACAAAGATACCGCAGAAACCACCCAGATGCAAGCTGGGCAATGTGCTAGAGGCTCCCGGCTCTTCAAAGAGATGGCTGCCAGCGGGCCCGATGAGCCAGCGGGCTCAGAATCTTCGGCTCCCTTGCGAGCGTCGCAGGGGGGTGCCGTCCTTGTGGGTTTTTTCGGCGGCCAAAACTTTCATGGCCTTGGCTATATTCTCGACATTAATAATTCCCGTGGTTCGGCCACCTGGACCTCCGCTAGTGCAGTAGGCATAGAGGATATTGATGTGGACCTTGGCTAACTTTCCCACCACATCGGCCAGGGCCCCGGATTTATTCGCCAGGGTGATTTGCAGCACGTCGGTGTGGGTCATAGGAACGTTGAGCTGGCTGAGGACCTTCTCGGCGCGGTCGGTTTGAACAACGACCAGGCGAAGGACGCCGAGGTCCGCGGAATCGGAGAGGGTCATGGCCACGCCGTCCACTTTGGCCTTGCTAAGGGCCTTGAGTACGCCGGCCAAGACGCCAGGCTTGTTGACCAAGGAAATTGAGAATTCTTTGACCACTTTCATATGTCAGGCTCCTGCAAAACATATAAAATATCAAAAATTAGACAGGCTGTAGGCTGTAGCCCGTAGGCTGGAGGAAGACGGTTTTTTGATTTCCTACAGTCTTCAGCCTACAGTCTCCAGTCTCGTTTGTCATTTTGCATTTTTATTCTTACATTTTGATTTTATTTTGTGCCCTTCGTAGTTAAAATCTTCTGTTGCCCATTATATTCGCAAGTACATCGAGGTGAAAGCTCAAAATGATGCCACCATCGTGTAGGAGTCTGCGGTTAGGTCTGTACGGTGCGGGTCCGCACAGCCGTGCAGTGCTCTTACCGGCCATGGTGGGCCTGGAGCACCCCCTGGAGGCGGTGTGCGACCCGCGAAGCGGATTGGCTGACGATTTGGCCCAGCGATTCGCCTTCCGGTCGAGCTTTGCGGATCTGCCCAGCCTGGTGCGGGATGCGGGGGTGGGGGCCCTGCTTATCAGCCGAGACGCCCCGAATCTGGTGGATATCGTCGAGCCGTTGCTGCGGTCGGGCCTGCCATTCTGGGTGGATGCAGCCACAGTTGGTCTGGAAAGGTTGATCGGCCGTTTGAAACGGCGGTCAAAAAATGGTCCGATATACATGATCAGCCATCCGCATCGGTTTGCCCCGGCTTTTGTACGTGCCGAGGAGATGATTCGTTCGGGGCGGCTTGGGGAACTGGTGTTGGGCTCGCTGGAAATATGCTCGCTAAAAGCAGCTGGGGGGCAGATGGAGCTTCCCCTGGAACACCTGCTGGAAGGGGCGTTGGACCTGCTGTGCTTTCTGCTGGGCAGGCCGAGCAGGGTCTATGCCACTTGGGATGGGGCTTCAATGCTGGCGGGGATTATCAAGTTTGAGGCCACGGACGTGGTCTTGCAACTGCGGCAGGGGGTTTGGGCGGGGCAGGCCTGCCATCAACTCAGGCTGCACGGACAGCAGGGGCAGGAACTTTACGTAGGCAATCTTACGGATATGACGGCCAGGGAAGGTGAGTCGGTGTTGGCCAGGTCGGTTCAGCCCATGGCTGAGGGGGCAGACGTGTGCGTTCAACATGGCTGGACGGGGTCGTTGGCGTCGTTTTTTTCAGCGGTGAGCCAAGCAGAGCCAGGATCGAATGACCTGACGAATCTGCTGGAGACCCGCAAGCTCTGCGAAGCGGTAATCCGCTCGGCCAGCAGCAGGCGAGAGGTCGGTTTGCGGACTTGAGAACGGCGGCGAACAAGCGGTTTGCCCGTGAGCAAGGCAAAATCAGTACAGAAGTGAAAAACGCCCAGGCAGGGGAAAAAGCCTTTGCCAAATGCGCCGTTCTTTGTTACTCTACTTGTTCGCGGCAATGTGAGGATAGTAATTAGAGAAAGGTTTTTCAATGCCTCGTGCTAGATCCGGTGCTGCCAGGCATCGAGCTAAAAAGAGACTTCTTCGGGCAGTCAAGGGGTATCGCGGTTCGCATTCGAAGCTTCTCCGCCCGGCCAGGCTGACGCTTCAGCGGGCCCAGGCGATGAGCTATGTTGGTCGGAAGCTGAAGAAGCGTGATTTCCGTTCGCTGTGGATTAGCCGGCTCTCGGCGGCGTGTCGGGCAAGGGGGCTGCGTTACAGCCAGGTGATCAAGGCCCTGCTGGAGGCCAACATCAGCTTGAACCGCAAGATGCTCTCGGAACTGGCAATTTCGGACCCGGCGGCCTTCGACGAGGTACTGGCCAAGGCCGGGCTGAGCATCAGCGGCTGATGGGCTTCGGCTGCGGCTATTCTATTACCACTTTGTTGGGGCCGCGGCGGATTCGGCCGATCAGGTAAGCGGGCTGCTTGAGGCGCTTGAGCTGGCGGAGAATCGAGTGGGCAAAGGTCGGCCGAACGACGAGCACAAAACCAATTCCCATATTGAAAACACGGTACATCTCTTGCTCGGCTACCGGTCCCCACTTGGCCAAGAGGTCGAAGATGGGCGGGGTTGGCCAGGAGTCTTTCTTGAGCACTGCCTGACATTTTTCTGGCAAGACGCGGGGCAAGTTGCCAGCCAATCCGCCGCCGGTGATGTGGGCCATGGCCCGGACGACTCGCTTGACGCGGTAGTGGCCCAGGACTGGGCGGACTGCCTTGACGTAGATTCGGGTCGGTTCGAGCAGCTCCTGGCCAAGGGTTCGTCCCAGAGTGGGAATGTGGCGGGAGAGGTCCCTTTTGCCTTTGGTGATGATTTTGCGGACCAGGGAATAGCCGTTGGAGTGCAGGCCGGACGA
>DAOVKO010000212.1 GCA_030631725.1 Actinomycetes bacterium
GGCTATACCACGCCTCCGGGCGTTTTGGCCCTGCCGCCTTGACCTCGAGCTTCTCGCTCGGCCTCGTTACAACCGAGTTATTCGGATAGGCTCTAAGCCCTGCAGAGGCCAAACGCATTGAAAGGACATCATGGCCGCCAAAGTCGCCCTGGCCAAGTGTGAGGATTACCAGCAAAAAAACCTCCATGCTTCCATAACTAAGCTTCTGGAGCTGCTCGGCGGCTGGGAAGAATTTGTCCAGCGGGGTGAGCGGGTCCTGATCAAGCCCAACTTTATCGCCCCGCGGACGCCGGAGGTGCCCGCCCAGACGGACGGACGCCTCGTAGCCGAGATTGCCCGCCAGCTCAAGCAAATCGGCGCCGAGGTGCTCATCGGTGATTCCACCGCCTGGGGCTCGGTAAGAAATAACGCCGCGTTGTCCGGCCTCGATCAGCCAACCCTCGATGCCCTCGGGGTCCGCCTGGTCAAGTTCAACCGCCCTTGCCGCGTAACCATCCAAACCCCCGCAGGCCCAAAGAAGGTAAGCATCGACCGGACGGTACTGGAGGCGGATAAGATTATCAGTGTGCCCAAGCTCAAGACCCATCAACAACTGTTCCTCACCGGAGCCCTGAAAAACCCCTTCGGCGCCATCGTCGGCAAGCGCAAGGCTTGGTGGCACTTTCGCTATGGACGGCCCGAAACCTTTACGGATATGATTGTGGGCGTCTACCGCAAGGTTCGGCCGGTCTTGAACATCCTCGATGCCGTGGTGGCCATGGAAGGTCAAGGCCCCGTAAGAGGTAGCCCCAGAAAACTCGGCCTGCTCTTGGCTTCAGCCGATGCCGCAGCCGTCGATCGCGTAGCTTGCGAACTTGTAGCTGCACCATCAGCTCAAGTGCCCATGCTGGCCGCTGCCCAGCGTGCAGCAGTCGGGGCAACGAAAATGGCAGAGATCGAATTGCTCGGCCAAGACCTCCAGGAGTTCCGCATAAATGATTTTCTCTTTCCCGAGCTCACCCCCCTGCGATTTAGTTTACTTCGCGTCTGCCGCAGTATCGGCAGGCAGGTCCGGATACTTATGAGCGAACGCCGCGAGAACCGCAGCACAGAATAACCAGAGGAGCCAGCTATGGATGCAAAACAATTCGTGATCGAACAGATGCAGATGGTGCGGAATATGCTGCTCGAATGGGTAAAAGATATACCCGAAGAGCAGATCAGCACCCGAGCCGTCGACGACGGCGTGCACTTGGCCTGGATACTCAGTCACCTGGCCTGGAGCGAAGCCGGCACCGTAAACAAATTCATCCGCGAGACTGAAAACCCCCTCCGCCATCTCGGCAAATCCTGCGGCATGCACTCGACGGTCGTTGACGAGGGCTCCGTCTATCCTTCCAAGGACGAGGCCCTGGACACTCTGGAAAAGGTGCGGGCTAATACCCTGAAGTTTCTGGATAGTCTCAGTGAAAAAGATTTGGACAAACTCGTGGAGAAAGCCCCGCCGCAGTTCAAGACCTGGGGCTCAATCTTCGCCCTGGTCCCTGCCCACGAAGCCCACCACAACGGCCAAATCTCCGTCATCTGGAGACGCCTGGGCCATAAGCCGAAGATTTGAGCCGTCCTATTTACGGTCGCATCTGGTGGCAAAGTGGGCTATAATAGGGAACATTGGAGGCCAAACAATGGAAGCAAAGAAACGGCTCATTAAATTTCTTCGTTTGTCCCTAGAGAGGCCCAGCAGCGTAGAAATTGTTCTAGCTCTGCTGTGGTTCACTTTGGCAATTATCACCTTTAGCAATGCAGGTGCGGATTTCTTGTGCTTTCTTGTCCTTATTTTTGGGGGCATGGTCATGGGAGCAATCTGGGCTCTGCGTGGCCTCTTTCATCTTGTTCGCTATGTCTTTCGATCTGAGGACCGCGGCCTCGCCTTTAGGCGCCTCGTAGCTTGGTCGGTGCTCCCTATTATCGTTGTTCTTGCCATGGGCGCGAAGGTAAAACAAGAGAAGCTCCTGACCATTAGACTAAAGCTCAGTGAGGCCGCTCTGCTGGAGTTTGTTCAAAACGTCCCAGCTGATACCAACGAGGAGTTTTCCAAAAAGAAACAATGGGTGGGCCTATTCCATCTGAGCGATGTTCAAGATATTGACGGCTGCGTTCGCTTTATTACAACGAACGATATACTCGACGACGCGGGCCTTGCCTATTCCCCGAAAGGCAAGCCTCCTGTGCTGGGGGAAGATTATTATTGGCATCTCTATGGTCCTTGGTGGTTGTGGGAACGGAGTTGGTGACATGGCCCCCCCACATGAGGAGCAGGAAATAAGCCGCCGCGATGCGTGGAACACTAAGCGAGGATTTAGTCAGCAAATCCCTACTTCTTTTCTCTTTCCAGCAATTCCTGATAAAGGCTGACGTAGCTCTCGTAGCGGGTGGGGAAGATTTCGCCGGCTTCGAGTGCAGCTTTTACGGCACAGTCGATCTCCTTGACGTGCGAGCAGGGCTGAAATCTGCAATCCATCCCAAACTCGGCAATCTCCGGATACGAGCCCGCCAAATCCACAGCGGGAACGTCCCACAAGCTGAACTGCCGAATCCCCGGCGTGTCGATGACATATCCGCCAAAGCTCAGGCTCAACAGAGACGCGTTCTTTGTAGCATGTTGGCCTTTACTGGTCCGGGAGCTGATTCGCGAAATCTTCAGCGTCAATTGCGGATCAACAGCCGTCAGCAGCGAGCTCTTGCCCACGCCCGACTGCCCCGCCAGCACAGAGGTCTTGTCCCGCAGTAGCTCGCAGAAACCATCCAGCCCCATAGCCTCCGTCGCCGAGGTCGCCACCGCCGGGTAACCCAGCGAGCGATACATCTCCAGAGCTTCCTCGTAACTCCCCTGCGGATCGAGATCGATTTTGTTTATGCACACTGCCGCCTCCAGCTCGCCGTACTCAGCCGCCACCAGATACCTGTCGATTAATCGCGGCCTAAACGACGGCTCGCGGGTCGAGACCACCACAACCACCCGGTCCACGTTGGCCGCGATGATATGCTGAAGCCTACTTCTCGGCCCGGTGCCCCGCCTGGTAAGAATCGTCCGCCTGGCGCCCACCTGCTCGATAGCCCCCTCGCCGTCGCCGATCAGGCTGAAGTACACCTTATCACCCACAGCCAAAACCGTCTGCCGCCGCGAATCCTTGGCCGTCAGTATCCCCCGCAGCACGCACGCATATTCCTTATCCCCGCTGCGCACCCGGCACGAGCCCGGACCGATCGACAGCACCGTCCCTTCCAGCAGGCCTTCCCGCGAGCGGGCGTGCCGATCCAGCCGCGGATCTTCGCTCGTTGTGCCCACCTTCCGCGGCTTGCCCCGGGGCGCGTCTAAGGCATCGCGATCCAGATGCGGGTCCCCGTCCAGCTCACCCGCCTCGTACCGCTGCGTCAAGTCCCGAGGACGCGGTCGCTTACGTCGATACCTACCCAAAGGGCCCTTTCTGTATATCCTGGCCGCATTTGCTCATCTGTTCTGGCCCAACCCATTATATCATAACATCGTCGGCCTGTGCAGATAACTACGGGATGTGCTAATTTCCCCCTTCTCCCCATTATACTCATATCTGTCATTGCCAGCGAGCTGACTTTGTGTTCCGAAGCCCATAGGGCGAAGGAACAAAGCGACCGCGGCCTTATCACTGCTCCCTGCCTTCGCAGGGACAAGCTTAGCAGTAATCTCTCCTTGGCCCAATTTGCCGCAACTTGACGCCTGCAAAGCCCTTTGCTAGGCTGTTGGGGCCTGAGAATCCTGCCGATCCGGCTGCGTCCTGTCCCCA
>DAOVKO010000012.1 GCA_030631725.1 Actinomycetes bacterium
ACGACGCGGATTTTTTGGCTTCTTTGGCCGGTCCGCTCCGCAGGGCCCTGGGTCGGCTTGGAGGCGAAATCCGCTGTGACTGCGAGTTTGTCGACAGCGCCGCCTCAGCCCTTGTTCTGTGCCGGCGAATCGCCGCCCAGGATGATGAATGTGCTTTGATCATGACCGACCAAAGGATGCCGGACACCAGTGGCCTCGAGCTGCTGGAGCAGCTCCGCGAGATTTTTCCCCATGCCGCCAGGGTCTTGCTGACCGGCTACGCCGGACTAGATTCGGCCCGGCTGGCTATCAATAAGCACCTGCTAGACCGTTACATCAGCAAGCCCATCTCGGACCTTACCGAGTTCTCAACCTCCATCGTCGGATTGGTCAACGAGTTTCACCTCCAACGGCTGACCAGACGCCAGCAGCAGGACCTCCAGAAGCAGATCGGACTTTTACAGCAGGCCAACGACCGGGTTACCAGGCTCAAGCGGGCCGCCGAGCAGGTAGCCTATTTCACTCAGGGCCTGGGCACTCTGGATCTACAGGAAATCCTCCAGTTGATGGTGAACAATGTTCCGCGGTTATTTGAGGCCGCCCACGCCCTCTTGGTCGAGCTCGATGACGACGGGAAGCTTCGTTTACTGCGGCGTCTGGGCCACAGCTGCCGCGATTCCTTGGCTTGCGCCCAAGTTCTGCCGCAGCTTCTGGTCGATTTATTTGAATCGAATCGTCCCTGCCTGATCAGGCACTTGCCTGCCGATACCACTGCCGGTGTCCAAGATCAGCGGGCTTTGCAGATTATCATCCCCATCGATACGTCTGCCTGCCAGTCGGAGCCTTCATTTGCTCAAGCGGGTCTAAGCGGAGCTGCGCCTATGCGTAACGCCGGGCTGCTACGTCCGACGCTCTTGTGCCTTTGCTGTCCGCAGGAGGATAATCAGCTCCAGCAGACTGAAGAGATAGAATACAAGGCAGGGCTGCTCCGGGACATTATCAAAACCAATCTCACGCACGCAGCCGCTTATGCCGAAAGTCAGCGCCTGAGCCGTTACGACAGCATGACCGGCCTTTTTGTTCGTCGAGTTTTAGAGGACCGCCTCGTCCAGGCCTGTCAAGAGAGCGATCGCTACGGTTGTCCCCTGAGCATGGCCATGATGGACCTGGATAACTTTAAAGAGGTTAATGATACTTACGGTCATCTCAGCGGAGATTATGTGCTGGAGGAAGTTGGCCAGTTGATCCGCAAGAACTTGCGATCCTGTGACATCGCTGCCCGCTACGGCGGAGACGAGTTTGCCGTTTTACTTCCCGGTACTTCCGGCCACGGGGCCCAGCGACTCGTGGAGCGCTTCCGCCGGAAAGTTGCTCAGCACATTTTCGCTTACGAGCATCTGAAAATAACAGTGAGTATCGGCGTAGCCACCTATGACTCGCAGATTGATCAAAGCCCCTTGAGTTTGGTCCATCGGGCCGACGAAGCCATGTATCAGGCCAAGAGTGTCGGCAGAAATGCGATCAAGTGGGCTGGGAACTCTCGGGCACAGCTGCATGATAAGCATGTAGCGGAGGCATAAGAATATGGATTGGCCCATTCTGGTTATTTGGCTTGACGGTCGGGCGGATTCGGAACTGCTCGACCTGCTCAGCTCCAAGGGCTGGGCCCTGGAGTCCGTCAGTTCGCTCCAACAGGCTCAGCACAGAGCCAGCCGGGTGGAATATTTGGCCGTTGTGGTTGAAGTCTCTCAAGCCCCCGATCCGGAACAACTCGAAGCCCTCTTCCGGGTGAGAAAATTGCAGCCCTTGGCCCCGGTATTTCTGCTGAGCTCCACCGAACTCGACCCCTCCCAAATCCTGGCCAAACTGGGCCTGGACAGTGCTTCCTGGGTGGAATCTACCGGCGAACTTCAGCAAGCTCTCTCGGACGTGCTCAAGGCTGAGTGCGATCAGGGCTTGACCGATACAGTTATCCTCTGTGTCGATGATGACCCCGACTTTCTCCTGTCTATGCAGCAGTGGCTTGAGCCCCGCTTGTCCGAGTGCTTCAGTGACCGCGGCCGACCACAATTGGAGTTTGCTTCCTCACCGGCTCAGGCCTTGGAGTTTGTGGCCGAGATGTGCCGGCAGACCCTTGACTCGCCGGCGGACGGCCAGAGTCCCGCTCAAGAACAGCGGGACCAATACGGCCAGGCTCGACAGCTGGGTTTGATCTTGACCGACCAGAAGATGCCCAAAACCACTGGTACTGAGCTTTTGACGCAGGTCAAGGCGATGGCCCCCAAGGCCTGCCGGGCTCTGCTGACCGGACACGCCGGACTAGATTCGGCCGTTACCGCCATCAACAAGCAACTCGTCGACAGGTATTTTACCAAGCCGATTACCGATCACGTTGATTTTGCTAACGGCATAGTCCACCTGCTCAACGAGTACCTCCTCGGTGAACGCCAGGATTGGTACATTGCCCGCCTGCGGGCCCAGTATGAATTCGCCAGGAATTTATCCACTCAGAACGAGCTCAGGGATGTGCTGGATTTGACGGTCAGCTTTATCGCCGAAAATCTTCACTGCGACCGGGTCTCCATAATGCTCATCGAGGACGCCTACCTGGTGGTCAAGGCCCACCGTGGACTGCCCGAGCATCTGGACGTGGAGAATATCCGTATTCCCGTCGGCCAGGGGGTGGCCGGGAACGTTTTCCAAAGTGGGCTGCCTAATTACCGCAATGATAGGAATCCCAACTATTGGCAGGAGGATGACTCGCCGGTCGAATGCAGCTTTCGGGTGTTCGCCTCGCTGCCTTTGATGTTAGCCCCGCTACGCCTGCACGATATGCCCCTGGGTGTGATCAACGTTACCGAGCGTCTGGATGATAAACCCTTCACTCGTGATGAGGCCGCCCTGTTGGCCTACATTGCCGATACCGTTTCCATCGCTATTAACAACCAACTCAGCCGCCGCGATCTCGAGAACCTTTATTACCAGACCATTACCAGCCTGGCCCTGGCCATGGAATCGAAGGACCCCTATACCGCCGGCCACAGCCAGCGGGTGCACGAATACGCCGTGGGCATTGCCCGGCAGTTGGGCTTATCCGCCAAGGATGTTGAGCAGATCGGTAGAGCCGCCTTGCTGCACGATCTGGGCAAAATCGGCGTGCCTGAGCACATTGTGGACAAGCCGGGGCCTCTGACCGAGCAGGAGTTCGAGCCCATGGCCCGCCACCCGGCAGAAGGTGCACGGATCATCGAGGCCCTGAGCTTCTTGAAGCAATTGGCTCCGGTAATCCGCACCCATCACGAGCGGCTGGACGGCCAGGGCTATCCGGATCATATCAAGGCCGACCAGATACCGTTGGCCGCACGCATAATAGCCGTCGCTGATACGGTGGACGCTATGACCTCCGACCGGCCCTACCGAAAGGCCCTGCCCGCCGAGCAGATGCTGGCCGAACTGGAGAAGGTCAGCAGCTCCCAACTCGACGCCCAATGCGTCCAGGCCTTTATTGCCTTCTGGCAGGATCGCCAGGAACAGGAAAATGCCAAAACGGAGGCATTGGCCCAGGCCAGCACCGACTAATCCACCAACCTATCTTATATTTAGCCCCCGGTTTTGTTCATCGCCTTTCGTTCTTGGTATTTTCTGAGCAATAACCAATAACAAATGACTGATGACTAATAACCAATAATTTTCTTCTATCCCCCAAGCCTCAGGCCTTACTACTCTGCGAAGTGCCTACTCCGCCGAAGTAGCTATGACTCTGGCTCTGCGAACCGCTACGCAGAGCAGAGAGGCTGGAAGCTCGTTACGTAGCACGAGCAAGCCTTTCTTCATCTGCGTTTCTGGGGCCAAAATCAGCGTTCGTCCGAAAAAAGCCTAAAACATTTTGAAGAAATCAAGTTTTTTGTTTGACTAGATAAGTCGTTTATGCTATAAAGATTACGGTCGCGAGGGAGGTATTTTTATGCCCTTTTTGGTGTACCTGAAAACTATCGGCAGCTGGAATAGACCCCCATTCGGGGGATTCCTAATCGGCCTTGGAAGCGTCGCAGGTTCAAAGCAATTGGGAAAGGCTTCAATAACTCTTAAGAATGGGGCCAATGCCCCCGCGGGAGTTTTTGTTTGTTGAGAAGTTTAGAAAGAGAAGAAAGGAAATGAAGACGAAAAAGATTGCAATGACAATGGTAGTAGTTATCGGTCTGATGGCCATGGGAGCTCAGGCAACTATCAGCCTTAGTCTCATCGACAACGGGTCCCCGGGTACGGGGCTGTCGAGCTATACGGTTCGGGCGACGGCCAGCGGGGCTGACACCAAGGTAGTAACCTTTTGCGGCATCACGATTAGCGGCGCTGTGCATCAGGTCTGGCCCAACGCCGCCGCTGGAGTCGAGACGGAGACGGTGGATGAGCTGTCGGGGACAGACTGGCTTTCGGCCTGGGATCCGTATGACACCCACTTTCTGATCCCGAGTTCTGACCTGATGACCATCATCGGCGACTTTGTTGAAACCAACGACGACGCGGATCCGACAGGGTTGGCCTTTGCCGGTCCAGGGGGCTTGGATCCCCAAGAGGGCGAGGGCACTTTCGGCATGTCCAGCTCGACCGACGCAGTGGCCCTGCTGCCGGCGGCCCAGCTTCCGAGTGTGGACTTCCTGCAGGTGGTCTTCGTGACCGCTAGTGAGGCGCTGACGCTGAGCATGGAACTCCTTGGCGACGACCAAGTAGTGTATACGATCGAAGGCTTCGTGATCCCCGAACCCGCCATTCTGGACATTGGAATAGATATCAGGCCGGGCAGTGACCAGAATCCCGTCAATTTGAGATCGAACGGCGTTTTGCCCGTGGCCATTCTTGCTGATGCTGGATTTGATGTCAATGATATCGAGCTATCGAGCCTGGTCCTTGATGGGGCTACGCCAAGACAGAAAGGCAACAGCGGAAATGTCGGCTCCTTTGAGGATGTCAATGGCGATGGTCTGATGGATCTGATACTACAATTTTGGCTGGATGATCTGGATATTGCTCAGGATACTACCGAGCTGATCCTGGAAGGCTTGCTCAACGACGGCACCACAGCGTTTAGCGGTGTGGATTCCATCCGGCTCGTCGGGCCTGGAGATGTCAACGCTGATGGCTTCGTCGACGGTTCCGACCTGAGCAGCGTTATAAGCTACTGGGGCCAGAGCGTCCCCAGCGGCGAGTTTGGCGACCTTGACGGCAACGGCATAGTTAATGGCTCTGACTATACTGAAGTGCTGAGTTACTGGAATCCAGCTCCGCCCGAGCCTCCATCGCAAGCTATCCCCGAACCCGCCGCCCTGAGCCTGCTCCTGATTGGCGGTTTGGCTTTGCTACGTAGAAGGCGTGAAGCGTAGGGCGTGAAGCCTGAAGCGGAAAGCGCGAGGGATGACAGGGGTGCGCGGGGATGACTTCTAGAATCCACCCCGGATAGCCTGGGAATTCCCCACCATCAGGACAGGTCGAGCAGGAGTTCTTGCGAATAAGATCGCTTAGGCGATAGAATGTCTTAGGTAATGAGCAGTCCCAAGGCCCGAATTGTTGCCGAGAGCCTGGCCGCCCGCGTCTTCGAGCAGGAGTGCATCGCCTACCCAGCCGCAATCCAGCTCTTCGCCCAAAACCGCCTGCAAGTAACCAACAACCGCGTCAGGGTCTTGCATCCACCGGCAGCGATGTAAAACGCAGATTTATTCTTAGAACTTTGACAAAATAGGCTTGACGAGCAGGACAAGACCGCTTATCCTCTGGCCATCATGAAGAAGTTTGGGACCCAAATCTCTACTTGGCCTTGTCCGAGCACACTTAGCACGGGGCTTATGTGGTTGTGCGTATTGTGCGCCAAGCAAAGGAACGGGTCGCCATAACTTGTTGATAAAACAGTGATTACAAGCGAGCCCGTTCCAAGGAGCGGGCTTTTTTTCATGGTTTGGTTGATACCATAGGAACAAGGAGAAGCCAATGCCTCAAGAATGGGATAGCACGGCTGCCAAGAATTTCGTAACCATGGCCGATATTGTGATACCCGACAGGCGGCTGCAATTCGAGATCATAGCTGATTTGGTGCCGTTTGAGCCGGATGAAGAATTTGTCTTCATTGATATAGGCTGTGGCGAAGGACTGCTGACCAAGGCGGTTCTTGATCGTTTCCCCAACGCAATTGCCCATGCTTCAGACGCCGCGGCTGAAATGACAACGAAGGCGGCAACGCTGCTTGCTCCCTACGCCGACAGGGCAAAGCTATCACAACGCAATATCCACGATAGTGACTACCTGAGTAGCATCGTAACCGGGCAGGTCGGATTCATTACATCCTCGCTTGCAGTTCACCATTGTGATGATGCGGAGAAAAAGGCACTCTACAAGTCCGCCTTCGACAAGCTGTCTTCGCCGGGAGCCTTCATAATCATTGATGCCATCAGGCCAGCCTCCAAACGGAGCGTAGAACTGAACAAGAAGTATTGGCGTCGAAGCATTCGGCAGCAGTCCATCGAGCTTACCGGCAACGAGGAACAGTACCACCAATACAAGCAGATCCCAGCCACGTTTTACGACACACCAGCCCAGGAAGATAAGCCAGCCACACTGCTTGACAATCTAAGATTCCTCATTGAAGCAGGCTTCCAGGGCGTTGACTGTTTCTGGCACAAATGCGGCTTTGCAATATTCGGCGGATACAAGGGCTCGCGGCACATTGCCGTATTGAAAGAGGAGCAGCGACCATGAACAAGTCAAGCCAATGGTATCAGACGTTCTTCGATGGCCTATACGCGAAGGTCCTGCCTAAGACATTTGATCAGCAGACCACACTCAAGCAGGCCAGGATTGTAAAGCGCTTGCTTAGACTCCGCAAAGACCAGCGGGCCCTGGATATTCCCTGCGGCTTGGGGCGTTTGACCATCCCTTTAGCTCAGATGGGCCTGGATATGACCGGTGTTGATCTAACTGAATCCTATCTTTGGCGGGCTCGGCGACTGGCTAAGAAGAATCACTTGAACATCCGTCTTGTCCACAGCGACATGCGCGATATTGCTTTCGATTCTGAATTCGATGCGGCCTTCAACTGGTTCGGCAGTTTCGGCTATTTCTCCGATGCCGACAATCTTGCCTTCGCCAAGCGAGTTTTCCAAGCCCTCAAACCCGGCGGGCGTTTTCTTGTTGAAGGTATCAACAAGTCCTGGCTGTTGTCCCATTTTCGCCGACGTATGGAACAGACAGTTGGTGGAGTTCGGATTACCTACCTAAACAGATGGGACGCGAAGACCAGTCGTGTGTCTTGTACCTGGATCTTATGCAAGGGAAGTAAGACTGAGCGTCGGCAGATTTCGTTGCGGGAGTACAACGGCTCAGAAATCAGGTTCTTGCTGCGGACTGCCGGCTTTAGAGACATCGAACTTTACGGTAACCCGCCGCTCGGCCGCTTCACTCGCCATTCCCGCAGGCTAATTGCTGTGGCCAGACATCCGAGCCTTTGAGAGAGTCAAAAGGAATCCCGGACAAGCCCGCCGTTGCCCCCCAGCCCAAAAACTGCTAGCATATCTGTCCAGTCGGCTCGCTTGCAACCTAAAGCGATGTAACTGGCGCTGTTTTTCTGCGCCAAGGTTTTCAGGCATGAACAATTTCGATACATCTTCTCCCTCACGGCCGCAGCAGGACCTTACCCCGCCCGCTAAGCGCCGCAGGCACCGTTGGCTATGGCTTGTTGTTTTGCTTGTGCTGGTCCTGGCGGTTCTTGGTTACGCCCTGCTGCCATGGCTGATTCCCACGGATTGGCTTAGAAGCCGGATCGTCGCTGGAATCGAAGAGCAGTTTGGCCGATCCGCCTCGATATCCTCAATCGAAATATCCTGGTCCGACGGCATAATCGTCCGCGACATCGCCATCGATCGGCTGGAGCAATTCGGCCCGGGTCCTTTCTTCAAAGCCTCCCGCCTCCAACTGGACTTTCGCCCGTTGAGTCTGCTGTTGCGGCACCGGCTGGGCAGCGTACGCGTGGACCAGCCGCAGTTTTGGATCGTCGCCGACGCCGCTGGCAGATTGAACCTGACTTCGCTGCCACGACTCGACGCTGAGGAGGACGCATTTGACCAAATTACTGTAACCAATGCGAATCTGCATTTTATCGATCAGATTCACGGCCGCGAAACTCAGTTGGCTATACCGCAGATCAACGTTGCTCGCGACGTTCGCAGCGGCCAATACAGTTTTCTGGCTCAGGGCGCCCCGTCCAAAACCACCGGCCAACCTCTCTTCAGCCTGCGAGTTAATTTCACCCCGCCCGGCAGCGGATCCGACCTGCAGGATATCCCCGTCAGGGGATCGGCGGAGTTGCTTTGGTCGGATTTTGATTTGGCCACTGTACCACTGCCGCGATTGTCCAAAGTGGACTGCCAGGTTCTGGGCGGAACCACTAGCGGCCGGGCCAGATTGGAACTTTACTCCGAGGGCCGCGTCGAACTGTTAGAGTGCACAGCCGAGCTGGATAAGCTCCGCCTGCAAGTAGCCCAAGTTTCTGACAAAGCCACGCAACAGCTCTCTCCCCCGGCCCAGATACACATCCCTCAGGCCCGCTTCAAGCTCCACGGCTCCTACGAGTTCGTTTCCGGTGAGTTGACCATTAAGACCCTCAGCGGGACGCTCGCCGGCCTGGATTTCAGCTCGTCATTACAGGGCCGATTCTTCCCAGCCGAGCGAACCTTTGCTCCCAGCGCCGTTTCACTTGCCGCTACGGTCCAACTCAGCAGACTGCGAGAGCAGTTTCCCTTTTTGGACCGCTTACTTCGTGAGCATGATTTGACAGTTACCGGCTCGAGCAGCCTGAAGCTAGACTTCGAGCAGACCGAAAAGATCGACCGTCTGAGTTTTTCGATTGACGCTCTTGACACCGGCCTGCACTCACCGGCTCTGCTGCACAAATCAGCCGGTTTGCCTTGCGGAATAAAACTCTCTGCTCTCATTGACCACAACACCGCCAGCTTGGCCCTCGATGAGCCCTTGGAAATTGAGTTGGCCTCGGGACGTTTTTCATTGGATATGCAGTTGGCTCAGCCGCTGCGGATGGCATCTTTTCTGGACCTGTTTGCTCGGCCCAGGGAGATTGTCGAGCAGGCCCGGCGCCAGTGGCCCCAGGCTCAGATCGACACCACTTTGGAAATTGGCCAGGTCGGCGACCTTGTAGCCATCTTTCCGACACTGGCCGGCGTGTTGTCGGGCAATGGATTCACCTTGGCTGGACCCATACACGCTGAGTTGCACTTACAGCCTGTGCCGACCGATGCCCCAGACTCCCCCAGCCAGTTGAACGCGGACGTTTCTCTGCCGGCTCAGAGCTCTTTGGAATTGCCCCCTTATTTTAGAAAGCCGCCGGGTGAGTCCCTGAGTTTTTCATTTGCCGCTCGCCTGCCCGCGGGCAGTTCGCGCTTGGATGAGATGCAGATCTCCTGCAAGCTCGGCCAAGCCACGCTATCCGTAACCGATGCTTCTTGTGCCATCGAGCTTTCGCCCGGGGCCTGGCCCGATTTTACTGTTTCGCTGTCAACTGCTGGTCAGTTTCATCTTGAGAACTCCGCAGCCTTGTCCCAAGCCCTGCCCGCACTACAAGAGCTTGGCCTGGCCGGTAACGTAACCGGACGATTTGATCTTGGCTTTGACCCGCCCACAAGCTTGCGTCTGGCCTTGAGCTTGGATGCTGGCGACTTGGCCTTGCGCGTACCTGCAAACCTTAATACGGCGGCGGGAGACCACTCTGAGCCTGCTGTTCTATTTCAGAAGGCGGCGCTCACCCCGGCCAAGCTGGACCTGCAGTTCTGGCTCGACATGCCGCCCGACAACAACCGCCAGGCCAAGCCTATATCCTGGTTTGAATTGTTCAGTGCTGACAATGTAGCCGCCGCTGCCTACCAGGCCAAGCTGAGCTGGGAGCTTGGCGACTCGCTGGGCTCGATTGAAATCGATCAGCCAGGCGCTCAGGCCAAAGACGGTTTGGCTTTCGGTCTTACATTTTCAAAGATTGACTTGCACGGCTTGGATGAAAACTTCCCCTTCCTGGCCCCGGTTTTTGAACATTATCAGCTCGCCGGCAGTGCCTCTCTGAAGCTTGGTGGTCGGCTTAGTCGGGAGCTGCTGCTCGAGAGCCTGGATTTCTACGGAGACTTTACCGCCGCCCAATTCATCGTCCCCGCCAAGACCAGCGAATCCGGCGAGCCGAATCCAGCGGTTATTATGCGAAAATCAGCACAACTGCCCCTCACTCTGCAAGCTTACCTCAGGGTTGAGGATTATGATGAGCAGGGCTGGGGCCGGATCAAACTTGAATCCGCCCAGTTGAGTTTTGCCGGCTCGCAATTGAATCTTGCGGCCGGTTCGCTCTTGGCCGGGGTGGGCGAGGGCCGCTCTGAGCTAAAAGCCGCTTCGCCCGAATATAGTTTTATGCAATCCCTTTTGCGGTTTGACCGATTTGCTTCGGCCCAGTTCGATGCCGACGGTCAAGTCGTTTTCAACCAAGAACTTGTTAGCTTGTTTCCAATCCTTGAGCAGATTCATCGCCGGATGCCTCTGAGCGGGCTTTTGAATTACCAGCTTCAATTTACCGCTGAGCCAGGCCAGGCGGCGCTGACGGCCAAACTCAGCAGCCCTCCGAACGGCATGAAGGTGGGCCCGGCTGAGTTTGCAAAGGCAGAGCATCATCTGCAGGTGTTCTTCGATCCCGACACTGAAGGGTTGGCTGTGGCCGGGGCCTCGCTGAAATTGCCCTTGCTGGAGTTGAGCCTCTTCGATGAATCGCTGCGCTTATCAGGTGAGCTGTCCGTAAGCCAAGACCAGCTCGATGTCCCGGATTTGTCTATTAGCGTGGGAGATTCCTCCGGATATTTCACCGCCCACTTGGAGAGCATCAGCACCGCCCCGGCCGGATATGTCAGCTTCTACAGTCCCCTGATCGACCAGCCTCGCTTGGAGGATTTTGCTGCTAAGCTCTCTTCCTTTGTGCAGCAGCAAATCGGCGGGCAGAGCTGGGCCCCTGATGATCAAGCATCGTCGGCCGCGGATGAATCGCCTGCCCACGAGCAAGCTGTCGATGTGCGGCGATTGGGCCCTATGGATATTAGTTTCCGGGCCAAGTGCGATGAACTCCTGCTTAGCCTTCCGGACGGTTCTGCAAAGTTTAACCTCCAGCAGATAGATTTTGATTCCCAGCTGACTTCTGCGTCCCTGACGGGCCGGTTCGGCATGGCTGTCAACGGCGGACGCCTCGGCGGCGAGCTGAGCATCCTGTTTGACGAGCCCGGTCTACCCCTTTCCTGCCGCTACGAGGCCCTGGAGCTGATGGCTGAAGAAAACCTTCTTCCCCTAGTCTCGCAGGTTTTTCCGGACATGACCGTCAAGGGAACAATAAGCGAGTCCCGCAGCATCACAACTTATATTCTCGGCGGCAAAGATCTGCCTCAGTTCCCCGAGGAGCAGGGCGTAACCATCCTCCGCGAGGGAATGATTGTAGGGCCTTCCGCGCCCCGCTGGGTTATCTATTGGTTTCCAAAGCTCTCACTTACTGAATATCCTTTCGAGGTGGCCCACAATGTCTTCAGTAGAAACCCCAAGGACGGGCGCATGATCAACGACATGGTTTTTGTCGGCAAAGACAGATACAACATTTATATCACCGGCGTCACCATGTCTGATAACACCACTAATTACACCTTGGGTGTGGATATGTCTCCGGGCTTCGTGAGCCTTGAACAGCGCCACATTTGGAGGCAGTCGCGAGTGCCTTTGCTTACCTATACAGGCCAGATTGTTGACCACAAGTGGGCCAGCCAAACAGTGAGGAATACCTGGCCTACGCGGGTAGCCTGGGATATGTTTATCAAGAACAATGCCCTGAGAACACTCATTGAGCAGCGGCGCCAGACCGAGTAGTCGGTCGCTATGACCGATGCCCTGAGCCCGAGATGCATATGTTCGCGGCTAGAACGCAGGCAGAATCACCCTTACCGCCGGACCGCCGGCCGACTAAACCCCCCGCGCCCCTGGCTCCGTTACGGGCGGTTAGCGGGACCTTTTGGCGCGGAAGGAATCTGCGCAGATTCCTGCTGGTCCTGATTCCCTTCGCTTTGGCCTGCGTCCTGATCTACAAGATGCTTTCCGGGCAGTGGCTTGATTTCTATCCGTCCAGTTACGCCCCCTGGTCGCTGGGCGGATCATTTCTGTTTCCCCTGAACATTTTCCAGATACTGCCCCAGGTGCTGATCCTGAGCCTGCTCTTGAGTTTGCTGATCATCCTGCCCATCTTTGCCGCTCAGTTGTTCGGCGTGGCGCCGGCGGCCTTCTTCATTGCTTGTGTGTTCTGGCTGGGGCACCTTCCCATGCTGGCTTTGTTCTTGGCGGTTGCTGTTTTTCTGGCGGCCAGTCCGCCGCTGCTCAAGCGTTCCAGATTTTATGCCGGGCTTTTGGCCTTGGTGCCTTTGGTGATTTACCTGTTCCTGGCTGTGCAGATCGGCCAGGCCTGGTCCGGCGCCGCTTATGCCGCAGCCGCTGACCCCGGCCAAAGCTTACTGCCCCGCCTGGTAACTTCTCTGGTCAGTTCGACGGCCCTCTACATCTTGGGCCCGTTGTTTATGTTACTGCTATTTTTGGCCGGGCTGCCCTCGGTACTGCGGCGAACTCGTTTCTATTCGCTTGTCCTGGCTGCTGTGATTATCGCCGCTTATCTGGCTATCAGCGTGTTTGTTCTGGCTCAACCAGGCAGATATCCCTCTGCCGGTCCGGTCTGCTCGGCTGCGGAATTTGTTTGGCCGGAAATGGCCCTTGCCGGACGCGACTCCCGACAGACCTTGGTCAACCTTAGTCCGATTCAGCAGGGCTGGTTATACGCTCCTGCTCTGTTGGCTATTTGCCTGGCATTACTTTTACTGCCGGTGCTGCTTCTGCTGAATCGCTGGAGCAAACGGCCCAGTGCAGTGTTGGCCTCGGCAACTACGGCCCTTATTTTGATTTCGTTGTTGCTCTTTTATCCGTTGGTCGGTCCCGAGACGCTCGACTACGCTATTCTCAAGGCTCGTTTTGAGCCCGCTTCCGCTCTGCTGCGCGATTTTCCGGACTTGCCTGAGTACAACCGTCGTCTGGAGCAATATCGCCTGGCCACGGACCCTGCCCTTCTCCTGGATCTCGAGCAAACGCGGGCCGAACTGTTGGAGCTTCTGCAGCAAGCTTCCCGGTCCAAGCGCCTGGCCGAGCTTGAAGGCCAGATTCGTCGCATTGATCGCAGCCTTCGCTACGCCCGCCAGCCCGGCCGTTCCGCCGCCCTGCGACAGCTGATACGCAGGCTCTTTAACCGCATCGTCGATAAATTCGAGCAGCGCGTGGCCGTGGCCGAAGAAACCTGCGGGGATTTTCTCGAGGATTATCCGCATTCACGGCACAAGCCGCACGTATTGTATATCAAGGCCCTGGTCCAGGACGCCCGGCTCGATCGGGAACGTCTGGAGCGTCACGGGCGGATCTGGGTTTACTATAATTGTCACTCGGCCCAGAGCAAAGCTGTCTTGGGGCAGTTGCTTGAGGAGTTTCCTGATAATGCTTTTGCATGTCCGGGCGGTTTGCAGTTGGGGCGCCTGTTGGCTGGCGAAGGCAGGTTTGAGGAGGGCCTGGCGGTTTTGGGCCAAGCCCAGCAAGCCGGACGCAGCTTCCTGGACGCTCAAGCTACGGAGAGTTCGAGCCAGAGCTTTTCCGGGCGGATCGGTTTGCCGCCGGCTGAGCCGATTTCCAGCGAACAAATCTCCAGCTCGCTTCTCCGGACGGCTCAGTTGATCGAGCTGATCAGGGCCAGTTACCGCGACTCTCTCTACGGCTCTGAACCCCTGCGGAGATTTTGCACCAAGGACCCGCTGAGCCCTGATTATATCCAGCAGATTGAAGCTATCCTCGCCGAGTTCCCCGACGCCTTGGTTGCCGATCATATCCGTTTGCAGATTATTCTTGCTCAGCCGCCTGCTCAGCAACTCTATCTGCTGGAATCTGCTATCGCCGAGTTTGCCGGGCGCCCAGTCGGCAAAGATGCCCTCTTTCACTTAGCTCAGTTGGAAATGGCCCTGGCTGGTTCGGACCCGCAAAAAGAGCAGCTTCGCGCCCAGGCCGCCGAGCATTTTCGCCAGTTCCTGGACAAGTACCCCCAGGCTTATCAGCTGCAGTTGGTCAAGGATCAGCTCGACCGTCTGGATTTACTGACTCTGCCCAGCCATGAGTAACAGCAAGAAACCTTCAATTTTCAAGACGGACTTGATATTATACTACAAATGAGCCTCAGTCCCGACGTGTCGGAATAGCTGAGCAGTTATAAACGGGAATCCCAGGCTAATTCTTTGCTGCGAAAAAACGCTGGGTAGAAAGGAGCACAAAAATGAGAGTTAGCTTTTTATTAGCCTGTATCGTTTTATCAACGTTCATTGTAGTTCGTGGGTGCGATGAAAACACCGGGCCAACGGTCACAGGCCAGCCGCTTGGTTAGAAACTCGTATTGGAAAGTTCTAACGCCTGCTCCTCAGCAGGGCCAAACCGCCAATCAGCAACAGGGCCAGCGTGGCCGGTTCGGGGGAGTATTCAATCGTGTCAATACCCCACCTGCCGTCACCCGAGGCATCGAGTTGAACCAGTGTGATCTGCGGCATGTCATTGCGAAAAATCCCAAAAAACTCGGCACTGTCGCCGCCGACGCCTGTCGTTTCAAAGGAGATATTGGCCGTGCCTCCACCAACAAACGTTACGATCCCGGTGGTTTCTGCATGGTCAATATCCTGAAACCCCACGTAGTCAACTGGATTAGCAGAAAAATCCAACTCGAGGAACGCCAACTCGTCCTGGGTTACCGAAAACGTTCCCACCGGGTTTGAACCGTTTATGATGCCTGCGCCTGATCGGATGATCGCATCGTTAGAGGCACCCGTATCGGTGATGATCAAATTGGCGGGGAATAGCCCGCCTACACCAGAGATATCTTGGTTATCCACAAATCCGCTCTCAAAGTCCACCAGATACTCAGGAGCAACAATGCCAGCCGCGGTGAGCCAATTCGACCTCGTGGCGCTGTTGTTAGCAGGTGTGTTGCTGTTGAAGGTCATAATGGCAGCCGGGGCAATCCTCGCAGACATCAAAATACCAACCACTGCTACTAGGCAAAATGTCATGGATGTTAACTTTTTCATAATTCATTTCCTCCAGTAATATTAACTAACTTACTTTAGCAGATGCCCATATGTCATTTGGGCGGCTATGGCTTCCTGGCTCGGCGAATCAACACCGATATCAATCCCAGACCTAATACTGCCAGCGTGGCGGGCTCGGGAAGGGAGACCGTGTCGATCTCGATTTGCAGGAGGTTACCGGGGATGATGCCAGCACCAGTGTTCCCTAAGATCGTGATCTGCTCCCGATCCGGATTGGGGAAAATCTCGAAGTCGATGTAGTGCTCAATGGCAAGCCCCGGCCCCGAGCTACCCACGAGGCTGACCAACGTTGGTCCTTCGGGGTCGAATGCAGTAACCTGGGCGATGATCAACTCGCCCAACACCGGGCCATCAAAGAACATCCGAATTCGCATGAGCTTGAACGATAGAGGATCGATGAAGTTCGGCAGGTCTATCACTGTGTTCAGGCCGTTATCGGAAGCTGCCGGGACCGTGGGGTCAAGGTTGTAGATCGAGAAGCCGGTCTCGAAGAGGGTCGTGTTCCACGGGATGTGCGGGTTCGACACCCAATCGAAGACGGCGTGGACGGAGTTGTCATCTCCTCGATAGTCGGGGACGTTTGACACGGCACTCGCTGGGCCGGCGCTGACCAACAGAACTGCAGTGATCAGCAATACGAATGAGATGACCCAGAGTGGCTTCATAGCCTTGGTACACACGGCGGTAACCTCCTTAGAATAGGTTAGTATTCGAACCGCAACAAAATGTCTGCAAACGACTATCTGGCACAGTCGCCTTTTGGTCGCTTCCTTCAAGAGGCTAGACGGAATCAGACGGCTGGTTGTGACGGTTCAAGTCCAAGAAAATCACATTTTTTTGCAGATATGTGACGGGACGGTCTTACAGTCGTAGCCGCCCGGTCTGGGGAGATGCGCACATACCAAAAGGGGCCAGCCGTCAAGCCAGCCCCTTTTTATAAGATCGACCAAGCCAAGCAACTCAGGTTGATCGTTTACGCCTCAGCAATACCAGACCACCCAGCAACACTAGGGCCAGCGTGGCGGGGCGGGGAATCTGGCTCTACAGACACCATCTAGCTTTTGTGGGTTTTAGCTGGTTTTTTCTTGGGGGTTTTCTTCGGCAGTGTCTGGGGGAGTGTCATCCTCGGCTGAGGGAATCTCTTCAGTCGGCTGATCCTCTTTGGGCGCACTTTCTTTTTGTGGTTGGAGCTCCGAAACTTTGGGCAGGTCCAACAGGCTGTTGAGGGCGAAAACCTCCAGGAATTTTCGCGTCGTGCCGTAGAGCAGCGGTCTGCCCAGCTCCTGGGCTCGGCCAACGATCCTGACGAGCCCTTTTTCCATCAGGTTGCGCATCATATCCCCGGCGGCCACTCCGCGGATGGCCTCCACCGTTACCCGCATCACCGGCTGCTTGTAAGCCACGATGGCCAGCGTCTCCAGGGCAGCCTGTGAGAGTTTGCTTTCCTGCCGCGTTCGCAGCAATTGCTTGAGCCAATCGTTGTATTCCGGCAGCGTCAGCATCACGTACCCCCCGGCGATTTGCTCGATGTGGTAGGCTGAGCCTCGCTTGCTGTACTCGCTGTTGAGCTCCTCGATCAGCTTGCGGACCTGCCGAGCACTACCGGCCCCGGCTACCTTAGCGATCTTGGAAGCCTCCAACGGCTCATTACTGGCAAAGAGGATCGCTTCAACCACCGAACGCAGAGTTACTTCCTGCTGCAGGTCGTTGGGGACCAATTCAACTTCAGCCCGCTCGGGATTTGCTTCGGTTATGTTTTCTGTGCTTTGATCCTGCTGAATATCCTGCTCCTGGCTCATACCGTCTAACTTACCCTTTCAGAGCCGATTTGTCTATCACAAATCAGACGACACTTTGGCTGGCGCGCGGTTTGGGCCGAGTAAGCCAATCAATCAGCGGGGTAAGAGTGTTCATCACCAGCAGGGCACTGTAGGCTCCCAGCGGAGCCATCGCCCAACCACCGTATATCCGAGCCACGATGGTCAGCACGCCCGCTCCCAGGCCGAAGATAATCTGGCCGGACAGTCGTATTGGCCGAGTCGCCATATCGTTAGCCAGGAAGAAGGCTGCCAGCATCAATCCCCCGCTGCACAGATGGAAGCTCACGTAACTCAGTCCCACAGCCAGCAGGCGCCACCAATCGCCAAGCCCGTTGGCCGCCCCGGCCTGGCTCATTCCCGACAAGGCCGGAAACCACACCAATTCACCGCTCGGGCCCAGGGGCATAGGCAGCAGGGCTGCACTGACCGCTGCTGCGAACAGAAAGCTGACCGGCAATTGCCAGCGGACGTAGCCGCGATAGATTAGAAAGATCCCGCCCAGCAAGATAGCCACCACCGACGTCTCACCCAGGCCCCCGCCCGTGCAGCCGACCACGGCGTCGGCCAATGGCGGCAGGGCCAAGTATATAGCCTGTTCCACTGCCGATGGCCCCATGCCCGACTCGGAGTTTCTAATCTGGC
>DAOVKO010000223.1 GCA_030631725.1 Actinomycetes bacterium
GGTCTCCCGCATCTCGGTAGCAGCCTGGGAGTGGAGCTTGGCCAGTTCCTGGCGAGCTACGTTGACGCAGGGGTCCTTGGCCGGAAATCTGGCTGCCCGATTGAGGTCGCGCGTGGCTGTCCCCACAAGACCAATCTGCAAGGCCGCCTTGGCCCGCTGGAGCAACGGTTCGGCCCTAGGCTGTTTGGGCAGAATCACCACCGTAGGAATGCGTCTGACTGTGCCACGACTAGCAGGGCCGCCGCCCCCGCCCCTGCTGCCTACCCCGCCGCTTGCTCCGCCGGCTCCCCTGGAGCCGCCTCCACCGCCGCCTCAGCCGCCCTTGGCTGGTGTATTGGCCAGTAGAACGATAGCCCCGGCAAGGACTCCCACCAAAATCACAAGCATGATGCGATTTTTCATGTCCCAGACCTCCTATAAGAACACCCAATCCGCCTACCCCTTCAGACACAGATACGTAGGCCTATTATATCATATCGACCGATAAACTACAAGAAACTTCTGCTTTTTTTTCAGAACTATGGGGACAACCCTTTTTCACTCTCCAGGCCACACATAGCCCCCCAATGACTGGCGCAGCTCAACGAGTACTTTAGTGAACTCTTGGCTCAAGCCCCGCCGTGGCCTGGACAGCTTGACTTGAAGTTTCTTTATAACTTTGCCGGGCCGCTCAGAGAAAACAATCACTCGATCCCCCATGACGACAGCCTCGTCGATGTTGTGGGTAACAAATAGCACTGTTATCTGGCTTTCCTGCCACAAATCGATGAGCATCTGCTGGAGTTCCATCCTAGTGTAATCGTCGAGGGCGCCGAAGGGTTCATCCATCAGAAGCAGCTTCGGCTTAATCGCCAGGGCCTGGGCAATAGCCCCGCGCTGGCGCATCCCGCCGGAGAGTTCATGGGGATAAGCACCCTCGAACCCCGATAGCCCTACTTTAGCAATCAAGGCCCTTGCTGTATCGTTCCTGTCGTGTCTAGCAATGCTGCGCATCTCCAGTCCGAAGGTTACGTTATGGAGCAATGTCCGCCACGGAAAGAGGGTATAGTGTTGAAACACGCAGGGTATATTGTCTCCTTGTCGCAGACCTTTGCCCAGGAGCACTTGCCCGCTGTCGGGGGCAAGCAGGCCGGCGGCGATGTTCAGCAGTGTGGTCTTTCCGCAGCCGGTCGGCCCTATAAGCACCACGAACTCACCCTCCTGTACAGTCAGACCCACTCCGTCGAGCGCCTGGACTAGCGATCCGGACTCGGAGCAATAGCTCTTGCTCACCCCGCGCAGCTCCAAAGCTACTTTAGTTTCAGGACGATCGGGATCATTCAACTTCATGGCCTTGCTATTCCTTGCCTTGCCAGATCACGGCCGAATGCATCATCCAACGCATGATAAAACTCAGTAACGCTCCAACCACCCCGATAATAATCATGGATGCGATTACAATATCCATGGCTGACTGATCTGCTGCATAAATCAGCAGGTAGCCTATACCACTATCACTACCGGGGAGCATCTCCGCGGCGATAATGACGAACCAGCACGTAGCGATGCCCTGCCTGAGGCCCGTGAGAATCATTGGCATAGCTGCCGGCAGGCAGACATGTACAAAGGATTGCAAGCGGCTGGCTCCAAGCGTCTTGGCCAGCAGTAGATAATTTCGGCGCACACCCATCACACCGTCAAGCGTGTTAACCAGGATAGGAAAGAACCCGCCCCAGAAAAGGACGAAGATCATCCCCAACTGCAGATGGTCCAATATCGTATGGCTGAACCGCACACCGAAAAGCTGAGGGACGGTCTTGAGTTTGAAGACTGCAATCGCGAAGGGCAGCCAGGCGATCGGACACAAAGGCCGTAGAAGTTCAACCAATGGCTCAATCAGCCCGCGTATAGTACGTACTGATCCCATAAGTACCCCTAGCGGGATCCCCACAACCGCCGCAAGGGCAAAGCCTATGAGCACCCGCAAGAGGCTTACCGAAGTGTTCATCAAAAGCGAGCCGGAGGCATAGTGCTGCCTCAGAGGATGCAACAGTTGCTCTACAACCCTGCTCACGGGCGGAAAAAGCCAGGGCTGCTGAAGATGAACAGCAGAAATCTGCCAAGCGGCCAGCAACAAAACCGGTACAACAGTCCAGCCCAATAGCTTGGGCCAATTCCGAGGGCTTCTATTTTTCTGCTCGTCGTTTGCCAAGGGTTTCCCGCGCTTTCTCAAGTAATGACAGGTCATAGGCCAGTGCCTGGACCTCTCTTTCCTCCAGCCCTTTCAGTTTTTCCCTGAACACCCCCAGGCCATTCATGGCCTCGATCCAGACCGCCATGTAACTATGCCATTCGGTCGTGGCATCCATCGAGTAGCCACTGGTTGCGATGCTCATTCGCTCCACAGATTCACTGGTCCCTATCCAGCGGCAGGCGGCCTCTACGGCGCAGTCCAAATCGGTGTTGATCGTTTCGGTGGCCTGTAAGAGAAGTACCAGCAGGGCCTCAATCGCATCAGGCTGTTCAGCCAAGGCTTTGGAGTTTGCCGCGATGCAACAGCAGGGATGATTACGAAATGTCCCCGGAGGCAACTCCTCCAGGTCACAGACAACTCGCAGCATCCCTTTTTCAGCTCCGATTGCCGGAAAGGGATTATTTCCAACGTAACCGTCGACCAAACCCTGCTGCAGACAGACGTTTAGTTTGCCGCCACCTTTGACATTAATCATGTGCACCTTCAAATCAGTCTGCGACAGGTCTCCGCTGAAGGTAATCCCCTCGTATTTCAAGGCTTCCTCAAAGATGATTTTAGCTACAGCTATTGGGTTTTTGTAGCCTATTCTTAGCGGTACCTTAGCCGTTCGAGCAAGTTCGACGAATTCCCGCCATGTTTTGGCAGGAAAATCCGGTCGGACCACAAACATGTCCCCTTTATAGTGCAAGGGAGCAATGAGCTTAACGGGCGCGCCGCTGTCAGCCGCAGCCAATATCGGTGCCACACCTCCAAGACCGACGTCGATAACGTTCTGAGCCAGGGCCGTGGGCATCTTGGAACCACCACCAACTCTGACAATTTCTACGTCAGCTATCTTACGCCCATGCTCTATCAACTCGTACAATTTGCGATCCTTAACCATTCTCAGCCAAATCCCGGTTTGCCGACCGTATTCTTCAGCACCATCCAAAGCGACAAAGAGCCCAAGGTGGTGATCGTGCCCTACATGTCCGACCTTGATAGTGGGTATCTGAGTTGCTCTATCTTCAGTGCCACCATCATTCTGGCAACTACAAAAAAGCACGACAATTAGCAACAATAACGCCCAATGGGGAATTTGATTCATGACTAGTCCCTCCCTGCTTTTTAGAAGCGGTAAAAGATCTTCATCACCAGGCCTAGA